>JALVDE010000448.1 GCA_027009375.1 Gammaproteobacteria bacterium | reverse complement strand
GGCGGTATCGGTACGTACCTGCTTGGCACAGCTGAAGGTATGCTGGAATAATTTGTGCAGAAACTGGCCAATGGTGCCGCTTTCTTTGGCCACAGAAAAAGCTGTTTTTAGCTGGCCCAGGATCTGTGGCTCACCCAGTACCAGGGAGTCCAGGCCGCTGGCAACACGCAGCATATGTCGCACGGCCTCTTTTTCAGGATGCAGATACAGGTATTCTGTAATATCCGTATCTTCCAGGTCATGGTGCTTTTTCAACCAGGTGATCAGGGCATCAATAGCCGCTTCCGATTCACCATCATTACAGTTAAGCTGGCAGTAGAGTTCGGTACGGTTACAGGTGGATAAAATCACGGCTTCATTAACGGCATCCTGCTCAGTCAGGTCTTTTAAAGCCATAGGTATGGTATCAGGGGCAAAAGAAAGCTGTTCCCTGATTTTGACCGGAGCCGTTTTGTGATTAATACCAAGTGCAAGCAGCGACATAAAAATCTATCTGGTAAACCTTCGTGCATTGTTTTCAGGAACTACCTGAAAAAACGTTCTTAAAAAATGTATTCTTATAAAACCTGTTCCTGATAACCCGTTATAAAAACGGGTTGTCAAAACTGGCTTTAAAAGGATTCTCTAATTATCTGATATAAACAGGGCATTTTGCGTAAATTTCACCCAAAACTCAAGCAATCTCGCATTTTAATATAAAATTTTAGCCAAATTTAGCATGATTATGGTATAAACTTGTTAAATGAATAAGGGGCAGGAGCCAACTGGAACTTATGTGCTTAAAGTTAGTCTTATACTAATCAGTCCAATGCCTCATGTTAGTAATGTTTGTAGAATAAATTAAGGATCTAACTCTTTTGTTTAATAAGTTGTTTAAAATAATTACCAGAAAACTTACTGTTCCACACACACTGTTCTGGCCATTCGTCTTATCTTTTATTGTACTTGCCTCCGGCTGTGCATCCGTAGCAGATAAAACAGAGAGCACAGCGGTTTCTAGCAATGCAAACAAACAGGCCGCAGAAACCAGTGCCAGTGCTAAGGAAACTTCTGTTAGCCATAAGTCCACTGATGATAATATTCCAGGCACAGAACTGGACTCAAAACTGCTTTATGATCTGTTGCTGGCAGAAATGGCGCTGCAGCGCAACGATTATGATCTGGCCTTTAAAAAATACTACGAAGCGGCCAAAAAGACCCGGGACAGCCGTCTGGCCAAAAAGGCCACCCGGGTAACCCTGTTTTCCAAAAACGATGAACAAACCTTTAAGGCTGTTAAGCTCTGGTCCGAATTGCAGCCGAATAATATTGATGTGCTGCAGATCTACGCATCGTCGTTGATAAATCGAAAACAGGATCAGGAAGCTCTCAGGTACCTGAAAAAAATCATTGCCAGGAGCCGTAATTTTGATGAAGGTTTCCAACGGGCAGTGGGTTTACTGGACACTATAAAAGAACCGGCACGGCTGACATCATTGTTTGCCGAACTGGCCAAAGGCCATGAAGACCGTGCGATTGTTAAACTGAATCAGGCCAAATTATCCTTTAAGCTGGGTGATAATGCCGGTGCCGAGCGTCATCTGAATGAAGCCCTGGCAATAAATCCGGATTACCTTGAAGCCAGCATGCTTAAAATTCAGTTGCTGAAAAAACAGTACCGTCCACAGGAAGCCATTGCCCTGCTGGAAAAACTGCTGAAAAAACAGCCTGATAATATTAATCTGAGGCTGGAACTGGTGCGTATGCTGGTGGCTCAGAAGCAGGTTAAAAAAGCCGATAGGCAAATTAAACGTCTGGCCAGTATGGATATTAATCCGGAAGTAATTTTTGCTATCAGCCTGCTGGCCATTGAAATCAACCAACTGGATGATGCAAAAAAATACCTGGAGCGGCTGTATAAGTACCGCCTTTATGCCAGTGAAGCGGCTTATTTTATTGCTCAACTGGAAGCGAGCCGGGAAAACTACGCTGAAGCGGAAACCTGGTTTAAGCGGGTTAAACAGGGTCGTTATACTTTTGAAGCCTACCTGGGACTGGCTATTGTTTATTCCCAGCAGGAAAAATTTGATCAGGCCTTTAAGTTGCTGGATCATTCTCAGGCCGGTAACAGTAAACAGAGCCTGGAAATCCTGCAGATTAAAGCCGAAGTTTATGCCCAGGCCAAAAACTATAAAAAAGCTTATGAGATTTATACCCAGGCATTAAAAATTGCGCCCAATAATCATGACCTGCTTTATGGCCGGGCCATGCTGGCCGAAAAATTTGACCGCATTGATTTACTGGAAAAAGATTTACATGCTATTCTGGCCGAAAATCCTAAAGACAACCAGGCACTCAATGCCCTGGGTTATACCCTGGCGGATCGTACCGATCGTTACCAGGAAGCCCTGCAGTACATAGAGCGGGCTCTGAAACTTGCTCCTGAAGATATTGCAACTCTGGACAGTATGGGCTGGGTACTGCATAAACTGGGGCGTAATGAGGAAGCTCTGAGCTATCTTAAAAAAGCCTACGATAAGGACAATGACCCTGAAATTGCCGCTCACTATGGTGAAGTACTCTGGGTGCTGGGTAAAACGGAACAGGCCCGTGCTATCTGGCACAAAGCCCTGAAAAAACACCCCCAACATGAAGTCCTGGTGGGCACTACCCGCCGTTACCTGAAATAAAGGCCTGTCATTAATGCCCCAGTATAGACAGTACGGCAGTAGCGCCCTGTTGCTGCTTTTACTGCTCAGCCTTTCAGCCTGCAGCATGCTTGAAATACCACAAACCGGGAATTTACCGGTTCATGAAACAACCATTCCACAGTCCTGGACAGCCAATGGCCGTATCAGCGTGATCCGTGGTGAAGACAACTGGTACGCCCGTTTTAGCTGGATACAGAAGGGCAATGATTTTCAAATCCGCTTTACCGGCCCGCTGGGGGAAACACGCTTACAGGTTAGCCAGACCGGTTCTGATGTACGCTTAAACACGCCCTCGGTAGCTAAAAAAGGTGACGATCTGGAACAGCTGATTTTACAGGAAACCGGCTGGATTTTCCCAGTATCGTCCCTGCGTTACTGGCTGCATGGTCAACAAGAGCCTTCAGCAACGGCAATAATTCAGTATAATAAGACAGCTCAAATCCGGGAAATCAGCCAGCAGGGCTGGCACATTCAGTACACTCGATGGATGTCCGTGGCTGAAAATGCTGCAGCTAAAAAAGTATTACCTAAAAAGCTGGTTATTACCCGGGATGATCTGAAAATTAAAATTATTATCAGCCAGTGGCTGCTGGCACAATACTCTCTGCAGCTGTCAAACTGAACTATCATCAATAAAGAAGCAGGAAAAACACCTTTGAAAAAAATATGGCTGGCACCGGCCAAAATTAACCGTTTCTTACATATTACCGGTCAGAGAGAAGACGGCTATCATGAACTGCAGACTGTTTTCCAGTTTCTTGACTATGCCGATGAACTCAGTTTTGATGTGCGTGATGATAGCGAAATAGTACTTGAAACTCCGCTCTCTGGTGTAGCCGATAAAGATAATCTGGTGGTAAAAGCCGCCCGATTATTACAGCAGAAATCCAGTCATCCAGAAGGTGTTAATATCCGTATCAGAAAAAAACTGCCCATGGGCGGTGGTCTGGGCGGCGGCAGCAGCGATGCAGCCACGACCCTGGCGGCATTGAACCAGCTCTGGAATATAAACCTTGATAAGGATGAACTGGCTCACCTTGGGCTTGTACTGGGGGCCGATGTCCCCATCTTTGTCCATGGTTATGCGGCCTGGGCTGAAGGCGTCGGTGAAAATTTATCCCCTGTACAGCTTGATGAACCCTGGTATGTAATATTGATCCCCGGAGTTTCAGTTTCTACAGCAAAAATATTTTCCTCAGCTAATTTAAAAAGAGACTGTTTACCGCTGGATATTAAGCGCTTTCAGGCAGGTGAAGGGATTAATGTCTGCGAAGACGTGGTCTGCCAGCAATATCCGGAAGTCGGTGAAGCTATTCAATGGCTGTCTCAGTTCGCACCAGCCAGAATGACCGGCACAGGTGCCTGTGTATTTGCCCCGCTAGAATCAGAAACCCAGGCGCAGGAAATTTTACAGCAAAAGCCTGGACAAATAGACGGCTTTTATGCCCGGGGATGTAATATTTCTCCTTTATATTTATAACCACTGAGTATCCATTAGTCGTGCTTCTTAGTGAAGTTTCGACAGCAGGGATGCTGTCGAAAAGCCTCCATGGAAGGATTTACGGCGTCTTCAGTAAGGAGTACGGCTAATGGATACGGAATTTACGTTTAAATGAATTATTAAAAGTATGCTCCCACCTAATAAAATTTTAAAAATTTTTAATTTTAGGTGTGACAAATAAAAAATTTCAGCGTATAATCCACCCACCTTTTTGGCAAGGCGTCATTTTTATATAGAATTTAGTATCTATGCGGGTTCTATCACTAAGTTGACTACCTGATATGTGACGATTAAAATCGGAAACATATTATGCTCGGTTATTGTTGGGCCGTCGCCAAGCGGTAAGGCACCAGGTTTTGATCCTGGCATGCGCAGGTTCGAATCCTGCCGGCCCAGCCACTTCTTTAAGAACAGAAAATTTAACGGACAAATTTTTTGTTGGCCAGGGTCTGCTAAGGCCATACAGGCTAAAGGCTTTATCTACCAGGCTAAGGCTTCTCAACTTAATAAATAACCCCCTGCAATACCAGAAACGAATACAAAAAGCGTTTTTAACTAAGGCTATTTTTTGAGCTAAAGGCTTTTTTTATCGAGTTAAAGGCTTTTAAGATTAAATTTGCTACAATAACGGCAACTTAATTTCCACTGAGGAACAGACGGTGTCCGACTCAGACATGATGGTTTTTTCGGGAAATGCGAACCCGAAACTGGCAAAAGATATTTGCAGGCATCTGAACATACCTTTGGGTAAGGCTTATGTCGATAAGTTCAGTGACAGCGAAATCATGGTTGAACTGATGGAGAATGTACGTGGAAAAGACGTATTTATTGTCCAGCCAACCTGTCAGCCTGCCAATGATCACCTGATGGAACTGATGGTCATGGGTGATGCCATACGCAGGGCATCAGCACGACGTATTACTGCGGTAGTACCGTATTTTGGTTATGCCCGCCAGGATCGGCGACCGCGCTCAGCCAGAGTGGCTATTACCGCCAAGGTGGTGGCCAATATGATTTCCGGTGTCGGAATCAACCGGGTACTGACCGTTGATTTACATGCCGATCAGATCCAGGGCTTTTTTGATATACCGGTGGACAATGTGTATGCCTCACCTATTTTACTGGGTGATATCTGGCGTCAGAAATACCCTGACCTGATGGTGGTGTCACCGGATGTCGGCGGTGTGGTTCGTGCCAGAGCACTGGCCAAGCGCCTGGATGATGCGGATCTGGCGATTATTGATAAACGCCGCCCTAAGGCCAATGTGGCCAAAGTAATGAATATTATTGGGGACGTTGAAGGACGTTCCTGTCTGCTGGTTGATGATCTGGTGGATACGGCTGGTACCTTGTGTAAAGCCGCTGCCGCTCTGAAAGAGCACGGGGCATCCAAGGTTATGGCTTATATTACACATCCGGTATTATCCGGCCCGGCCATTGATAACCTCAATGCTTCGGAACTGGATCACCTGGTGGTTACAGACACTATTCCGCTGAAACCGGAAGCTGAAAAATGCACTAAAATCCGTCAGCTAAGCAGTGCCATGATTTTAGGCGAAACCATGATGCGCATTAACCGTGAAGAATCGGTCAGTTCGCTCTATATGGACTAATTAATAGAACTTCACCCCGGCCCTCTCCATCTGGGAGAGGTCCGGGGTGAGGGAAATCAATTTTTGGGCTAACCCCCATTACCGCCCTGTCATTGGTCGCGATGACAGGATCTATAGTCAGCTACGTAAATGGCTATAAACTCATTCACGTAGCTGGCTTTTTATTTTTTTATTTTGGAGAAACAACATGAGTGCAACATTTACTCTTGCTGCAGAACTTCGAGCTGACACAGGGAAGGGTGCGAGCCGCCGCCTGCGTCATGCCGGTAAGGTACCTGCAATTATCTATGGTGCGGGCAAAGAGCCGACCATGCTGGCCATCAGACATGATGACATTCTGCATTCGGTAGAAGACGAAGCGTTCTTCTCTCACATTCTGAAAATCGAAATCAAAGATGGTGAAACCGAAAAAGTCATTATCAAAGATCTGCAGCGTCACCCGGCTAAAGTTCAGATTATGCACGCTGACTTTCAGCGTTTTGATGCTACTCAGTCCCTGCATGTAAATGTGCCCCTGCACTTTGTTAATGAAGATGATTGCGCTGGTGTTAAAGCCGGTGGTCTGATTGCTCACCTGATGACAGAAATTGAAGTTGCCTGTCTGGCAAAAGATTTACCAGAATACATTGAAGTCGATATGATTGATCTGGACACAGGTGAATCCATTCACATCAGTGATCTGAAACTGCCTGAAGGTGTTACCAGTGTTGCCATGTCTCAGGGTGAAGGCCATGACCAGGCAATTGCTTCTATTCATACACCACGCGGTGATAAAGTTGACGAAGCAGGCGAAGAAGAAGCTTCAGCAGCTGACGAAAGCGAAGAAGAATAAGCTTTCGCTGATGTCCAACACCACCAGGTGCTTTGTTATAAAGCACCTGGTGGTATTTCTCATACCAAAATCTTATTACCATGCCTAATAATACAATTCAGATCATTGCAGGCTTGGGTAACCCCGGTAACGAATACGAAAATACCCGCCATAATGCCGGCTTCTGGTTTATTGATCATTTAGTGTATCAATACAATTTATCCCTGAAAAAAGAAAGCAAGTTTTTTGCTGAAGCAGCCAAGGTCAGTCTGGGTGCTGATAGCGTATGGTTAATTAAGCCCATGAATTTTATGAACCGCAGTGGTCAGTCCATAGCACGGCTGGCACAGTTTTATAAAATCAAACCGGAACAGATCCTGGTTGTGCATGATGAACTGGATCTGTCGCCCGGTACGGTCAGATTAAAGCAGGGTGGTGGTCATGGCGGGCATAATGGCTTACGTGATACTATTAACCAGTTAGGCAGTAAAGATTTTTATCGTCTGCGCCTGGGGATCGGGCATCCCGGTTCTAAGGAGCAGGTGGTTGGTTATGTTCTGGGCAAAACGCCGGCCAGTGAAAAACAGCTGATAGAATCAGCAATCGATAAAACAATGGATGCTCTGGAGCTGATCATCAGTGGTGATATGCAAAAAGCCATGAATCAGTTGCATGCAAAATAACTA
>JALVDE010000447.1 GCA_027009375.1 Gammaproteobacteria bacterium | reverse complement strand
TATTATTTTTTAAGCGATTATTTTCAGACTCAAGTTTTTGATTGTTTTCATCCAGAATGCGGATTAAATGCTTATTCTGACTGACCAGATGAGCATTATTAATTAACACCGCAGCCAGTGAAGTAAATGCATTTAATAGTCCGTTATTAAAGTTGACATCATAATTAAACAGTTCCAGCAGACCAATGGTACTGCCCTCATGATTACACAAGGGTACAACCAGCACATTATCAGTGCGAGTCAGAAAGGACTGATCAAATTCCTCCAGCTGTTGTGTCTGATAGGAAGAAAAATTATCAATCTTTTCCAGTTTAAGCTGTTTGCCTGTAATGGCGGAATAAACCAGATAATTACTGCTGTTTATAGTACTATTACTCTTTAACTGTACACGACTGACACTATGCCGGGCCATTCCTGTCATCGAGGAAGATAACTGACTAAGCAGATCAATATGCTCTATATCCTTTCTGTTTGGCCTGACAGATGGATAAAAAACAATATAACTTAAATCAAAACATTGTTTGGTTATGTCCGGAAGATACACTTTGCCGCCCTGTGCCCGCGTAATATCGAGACTTTCCAGTATAATTGCACCCAGTAGTTTGCCAAGCTTATCTTCACTGACCAGATCACGGGTGGTATGGATAAAATCTTCAAGTGTTTTATGTGTTTTCATTAATGACAATCCCTGTCCTTACTTTCAGGCTAACTGATACTCAAACATACCCTGCTCATCCACTTTTATATTCAAAGTCTCAAACTGACTGTCCTTAGTCAGGTTCTGTAACAGTTTAGTGGAGAGTTGCGGGATAATATTATGATTGATAATGTGGTCAATATTTCTTGCACCGGATTCTACTTCCTGACAACGGTTCGATATCTGATCAAGTACATCCTGATCATAATTAAGTGCAATTTTATGTTCCACATTCAGTCGATGGGCAACCCGTTCAAGCTTAAGCCGGGTCAGTTCCTGCATAACTTCCCCATGCACCGGATAATATGGCACAATAGTCATTCGCGCCAGCAATGCCGGTTTAAAATAACGGCTTAACTCAGGCCGTATAGCTTCTATTAGTGTTTCATGATCAGGACGTTTACCACCATCACACAAAGAGGTAATGGTTTGTGAAGCCAAATTTGAAGTAAGCAGTATTATGGTGTTTTTAAAATCTATTTCTCGCCCTTCGCCATCGTTTAGTACACCTTTATCAAATACCTGATAAAAAATATTAAGTACTTCAGGATGGGCTTTTTCAACTTCATCAAGCAGGACAACAGAATACGGCTGGCGGCGAATTGCTTCTGTCAGAACACCGCCTTCACCATAACCTACATAACCGGGCGGTGAACCAATTAAGCGTGACAGATTGTGCTTTTCCTGAAACTCTGACATATTAATGGTGGTCATAAACCGCTCACCGCCGTATAACAGATCAGCCAGTGCAATACCTGTTTCTGTTTTGCCGACACCGCTTGGGCCAACCAGCAAAAATATACCATTAGGGGCATCAGGGTTTGATAGCCCAACTCTGGATGTCTTAACAGCATTATTTAAGATATCAATGGCATGATCCTGCCCCTTGATTCTGCGTAACATATCGGCTTTGAAAGATAGTACTGAATCCTGTTTGCTGTCCAGCTGCATTTTATCAAGGGGGATCCCTGTCCACTCAGAAATAACTTCACGAATTAAATCTGTATCCACTTCATAGGATACTAATGCTTTATCGGTAATTTCACATTCTGTTATCTGTTTATTTAGCTGTTCG
>JALVDE010000446.1 GCA_027009375.1 Gammaproteobacteria bacterium | reverse complement strand
AGAATAACGTTGGTCAAACTTGTTTATATCTGCTCTAAATATTACCGCATACATTATTTATTGCTTTTATCCTGCTTTCATATAACAACATGTTTATGTTTTGCATTATATTATCTGTTATCTGGCCATTCCTTGAATTGAGGTAATTTGCAATCTTTTTCTATTTCGTACCAAGGGGCTTTCAGGCTAATCCAAATGTGGCTTGTAGGTCTAACCACAGGATCATCATCCAAAGTACCCAAGCGAAGAATGTAATGCTTATGATTTTCTCTATGAGCGTAAATATGTGATCCACAATTGGAACAAAAGCACCTAACTTTATCAGGTGACGACTGGTAACACTTAATCAGATTTTCACCTGAGATGAACTTAAAATCATCTATTTGTACGGCTGCAACCGATGAAAAAGCAGAACCATGTGCTTTTCGACATGTAGTGCAATGACAGTGAGTGATTTCACCAATTTTTTCATGAATTTCATATGTGACGCCCCCACACATGCAGCTTCCTTTAGTCATTAAGACAATGCCTCTGGTTGTTTTTATACATAATAAGTTACTAAGTAGTTTTCGTCTAATTATACTAAATCTTTGGAGCTTACTAAAAATTCCTTTTTTAACCTCGCATATCCTTTCTGGATAACACAATATTCAGCACAAAAAACAGTTTATGAATAAAGCCATGTACATATTAGCAAAAAACTATGGTTGTCCTGTAATACTCCTAATGTCCATATTGAATTGTCATTAATATTGCTGACTTGTGATATATGGCTCCAGTAACTCTACAAGCTAAGCCATTGAGCTTTATTTTATTATTTGTAACTTCTCTATGAATTTTACTTAGTGTCTTCCTAAACCATCCCTTGCTGATTAAAGATGAACCACCAATTAACTGAGCCAGTAAAATTTTCATATCATGATTACACTTTTCAATAGTACTCAAAGCTTTTTCTAAAGCATCTATGGATTCTCTGTTGATGTTCTCAGCATTAACTTCAATCGCTGTAGCATTATATAAGATGTATAAAATATCAGCGACTTGCTCTTTTTCTTTTTCCGTTAAAGGTAAACTCATTGTAATACTCCTTTTACAATATAATTAACAAAGTCATCCTGACTAATATTATCAGAGTCAATAACAGTAAAGTAATCTGTATATTTTTTATTTACTATGAAAGCAATATTTTTTTCTACATTAAATAAATAATAAACTGTTATACCGTTTGCTTTAGAATAATATGATTTTTTATTGGCATTCGGATCAAGTAAAGCATCATGAAGTTTTTTAATAGCTAGTGTTAATTCTTTATCTGCTTTATTTTTTATGACTTGTTTTTTTACATTAAACAAAATACCTGGAATATCAGAGACTGTATTATTTAATTGAGATATATCATTTACAAAGCCTTCAAAGACTTCTTTTTTTCCCAATGTGCTCATTGAGAAAGCTCTTTTTTCTTTTTTATTCAAAATGACAGTAGGGTCATTATTTACCGCTATTATCAATGCACCTTTCAGAAGGTCTGTTGGAAGTTCAAGACGAACTATACCATTAGAAAGAGCAACTCTACTTTCATTTAATGATGAATCAATAGCTTTGTATTCTGCCTTGAGAGATTGTGAAAATATGTTTGATGAAAAAAATAATATAAAACTAAAGATAAGATATTTATACATATTTAACATTCCTTGTTTATAACTGCTTAGCTTAATAATAACAGGCTATCAGAAATCTGATATTTAGTAAAATTTATTATCTTACTAGTAACTA
>JALVDE010000445.1 GCA_027009375.1 Gammaproteobacteria bacterium | reverse complement strand
CCTGCCTGATGATATGGAGCTGGGACTGGTAGAGCCCCTGCGCGAACTGTTTAAGGATGAAGTCCGGGAACTGGGTCTGGAGCTGGGTCTGCCCTATGATATGGTCTATCGTCATCCATTCCCCGGCCCGGGCCTGGGTGTGCGTATTCTGGGTGAAGTAAAAAAGGAATACGCCGATATTCTGCGTCAGGCCGATGCTATTTTTATTGAAGAACTGCACAAAAATGACCTGTATCATAAAGTTTCCCAGGCCTTTTCTGTCTTTTTGCCGGTTAAGTCAGTGGGCGTTAAAGGCGATGGACGTTGTTATTCCTACGTCATTGCCCTGCGTGCTGTAGAAACGATTGACTTTATGACCGCCCGCTGGGCCCATCTGCCTTACGAAGTTCTGGAAACCATTTCCAGCCGTATTATTAATGAGGTCGATGAAGTTACTCGTGTCAGTTATGACATTTCCTCCAAACCACCGGCGACCATTGAGTGGGAATGATTTCAGGTTTGGTACTGGCAGGCAGTATTGTTCTCATTTACATAAGATTTGGGTGATTGCATACTATTTATTTGGTGTTATTTCATTGACTCTCTGACGATCCAGTATCAAAATAATAGTTAGAGATGTTGATGCTCATATTAGGTGTAGCCTGTAAAATTTTTATAAATTTTATATATCAAGAAATTCTGTGAGTACAGGCATCTTTCATCTTCTTTTGTTAAATAGAAGAAACGACTTATCTGTTTTTTAGTTAACAGGAATTTCAATATACTATTGAAAACAGATAAGGATAATGGGTAACCCATAATATTATTCAGGAGGCCCTATGAAAACTGGAATTTTTTTCAGGTATGCCATGAACATGGTTCTGGCAATTTCTTTTTTGCTCGTGGGATGGGCTGGAGATGTCCAGGCCAAACGTGAAACCCATCAGTTCACCCTCTATGCTGCTAAAGGTTACACGGATCCGTACACCCTGATATTCCCTATTACAGTAACTCGGCCGGGGGAAATCCGGGTGTATGGCAAGGTGTATAGCAGCGATAAAAAGAGGAAGAATCCTATAGTTGCGTCAATTGTGAAAATTACTCATAGTAAGAAACACCCACGCCAATCTAAGGCCCGTGTAAAATATGATTCTAATCGAGAAAGCTTTATAGTAAGACATGCAGTTGATAGTGTTGAGCTGAAGGGCGGAGCCAGATATGAAATTTTGGTAGCAAATTTTAGCACTCAACGCAGAGCCAGCGGGGAAATTCTTATAACTTATCCGGTAGCCGGGGAGTCTGATGAGGGGGCTGTTCCCAGAAAACCGGATCTGGCCATAACCGGGTTAGGCAGGGATTCAAACTGCCAGGTGCAGATGACTATTACCAACAAGGGCCCCGGGCGGCTGGCACCGGTTTACTGGACACGGGACATCCCCTCTGTACGCCTGTATCGCAACGGCCGCTCCTGGGGTGGAGCTAACCTGAAAGTTATAGACCCTCAGCAGAAGCTGCGCAGTGTTGGAGGGAAGGCGGTTTATCGTTCCAATCTCAAGATATCCGGTAAAGAAACCATTAAAGCACAGATTCAGATGGTACCGCGCGTACCTGATGCTAATCAGGCAAATAACACTATGGAAAGACGCATGACTTGTACGCCAGCTCTGCCGGATCTGGGTATTCGTACCATGAGGCTTGTTAATGACTGTCAGGTACAGGTTTTGATTCAAAACAGTGGAACGAATGAACTTCCGGCAACAGCCTGGCAAAAGCAAAGCAGTCCTGCTGTACTTCTGTATAAAGATGGGCGCTCCTGGGGTGGAAGCAGTCTCTGGAGGATTGATCCCGAAAAGCGGTTGCAGCGGCCGGGTGGTGTCTTGATGTACACTTCCAATCTTAAGGTTAATGGTACCCAGCGTATTAAGGTAATGCTTGATTCCCATAATGTTTTGCAGGAAAGCAGGGAGAATAACAACATTCTGGAACGACAATTAACCTGTAATCGCTAAGTAGGTAGATACTTTAGCTGCTGCTGCTTTTTAAGTAGTGGCAGCGATTAAAAACAATTCCCTCCTGTTATTGTCTGGCATATTTCCCTCTCTCTGATTTTTTAGAATAATTGATCTGAGTGATTACTGATGTGAGCTGATAAATACCCCTATTTACGCCAGTCTTGTGTAGAATATGGTGTTAAAGATAAGATGTGACAGGTAGTGTAGTAAATGGAAAACAATCCAGTATTGGAACAAAATAAAGAACAACTGGATGAGTTATGGATGCGTCAGGCTTTAAGGCTGGCACATAAGGCGGCGCAACTGGGTGAGGTGCCGGTGGGGGCTGTGCTGGTTAAGGATAATCAGCTACTGGCTGAAGGCTGGAATCAGCCTATTGCCAGGCATGATCCTACGGCTCATGCGGAAATTATGGCCATTCGCCGTGCAGCTCAGGTTGAGCAGAATTATCGGCTGCCGGGTACTACTTTGTATATTACTATTGAACCCTGCAGTATGTGCGCCGGAGCAATTGTGCATGCCCGTATTGAGCGGGTGGTATTCGGTGCAATAGAACCCAGAGCCGGAGCCGCAGGCAGTGTACTGAATTTATTACAGAACAGTCAGTTTAATCATCAGGTGGAAGTACAGTCAGGGATACTGGCTGAAGAATGCGGGCAGGTTTTAAAGGATTTTTTTCGTTCGAGAAGGAAAAACAGGCAGAAATAAGCGGTTAAGATTAAGGTGGTTCCCATGTGATTCATGGGAACCCTTTTAATAAAATTACTTGTCTTTAATATCCAGTAATTCAATATCAAATATCAGTGTAGCGCCGGGTGCTATGACCGGGGCTGAGCCCTGGTCACCATAAGCCAGATCCGATGGGATAGTTAAGCGCCATTTAGAACCCACAGGCATCATCTGCAGGGCTTCAATCCAGCCTTTGATTACGCCGTTAACCGGAAACTGTGCGGGTTCACCTCGATCCACTGAGCTGTCAAAGACTGTGCCGTCAACCAGGGTACCGTGATAATGAGTAACCACCATATCTTCAGGGCCTGGCTTTTTGCCGGTACCTTCTTTTAAAATTTCGTACTGCAGGCCGGATTCAGTCGTCACCACCCCTTCTTTTTTGGCGTTTTCATCAAGATAGGCTTTACCTTCCGCTTTATTGGATTCGGCCGCTTTGGCAGACTGTTCCTGAATTTGCTGGTTAATGGCAGAAAATGCCGCCTGCATTTCGTTTTCTGAAAAACGCATGGGCTTGTTATTGAAAATATCACTTAAGCCTATAATCAGAGCATCGAGGCTGAAACCCGGAAAAGACTGCCCCTTGACTTGCTGACCCAGTTGCAGACCAATACCATAGCTGACTTTTTCAGCATCTGTTTTAATAGTTAATTCTTCGTTACTCATAATGACCACTCGGTTAGTCGGCTCAGCTATTTAAATAAAAAGCCTAAATAAAAAGCCGGCGTTTAAAAATGCAGAATTATAACATGAATTACAGGTGATTCATTCAGGTTTGGTCTTTGTATAGTTTAAAGTCTGCAGTAAACAGATATTTAGGCGTAAAATTGCTGCTTTTTACCGTTTCGGCATTACAGTACTGAACCTGGTTTCTACCGGCCAGTTTGGCCTGCTGAACGGCAAAATCAACACATTGCAGTACTTCTTCCAGGGGCTGATTATCCTGCACAATAGCAAAGCCGATACTGACTGTAATGCCAAACTTGTGGTTTTCAAACTTGAAAACATGTTCAGAAATCGCGTTACGTATGCGTTCAGCGGTAATATTGGCACCGTGCAGCTCTACCTCCGGCAGAATAATAAGAAACTCATCGCTATTATAACGGGCCAGGAAGTCAGTAGGGCGGATGGCGTGTTCCAGCAGTCGGGCTATCTGTATCAGGGTTAAATCACAGATATGTGCGCCATAGTTCTGACTGATGGAGCCCAGGTGATCCACATCTATCAGCATCAGGCTGTAACGGGTATTGTAACGCTGGTGGCGGCTGTGCTCATCGGTCAGACGGGTGATCAGGCTGCGCTTGTTATTTAACTGGGTCAGATCATCCTTCTGTGATAATGCGGCAAGAATATCCTTATCATCCTGCAGCATCTGAAACAGGCGGTTATAGGTCTGGGCAATAAACTCAAACTCCCGGTAGGAGTTCAGTTTTAAAGGGGTAAAGGACTGGTCTCTGGAAAATTTAGAGGCCCATTGTTCCAGTTTAACAATAGGTTCGAGAATAGAGCGGTTAAGCATCATAATGGTGGCAAGGGTTGAAATATACACCAGCAGAAATACAAAACTGATCAGAAGCAGGGCATTAAGTTTTAACTCCTTGGCTTTCTGAAAGCGGATTTTAACCTGGTTCTGCATGGAAAGATGCAGTTTATCCAGAGCCAGGGTGGTTTCTATAACATATTGATAGAATTTCTGTAACAGCCTGAAAGGCGGTTTCTGAGTCTGGACATCTTTATGATCAATCCGGTTAAAAATTTTAACAGCAATACGGTGGGCATTACGCCAGTTAAGATAAGCAGACTGATAAATATCATTGGCCAGTGATAATTGAGTGGCGTCCTGTTTAGCAGGATGATTTAGGGTTTTCTGGATATCTTTACTGAGTTGTAAGAAACGATTTTTTTCATCAAGGGCACCGGTTTCAAGATAACGGTTAAACGGTGTTACGGTTTTCTGTATTTTGTCCTTGAGTTCGGTAACGGGGATCACGTCAGATACCACTTCTTCAATGGCCAGATTAAAGGCGTTAGTGGATTTCTGGAAAAACAGGAAGCCGATACCGCCTAAAATAAACAGGGGCAGGACAATAATAATAATACTTAACCGCAGGCGGGTTTTTAATGAAGGCGCAGAAGATACTGGCTTTGCCGGTTTGCGGAAAAAATCAGGCATTAATTGTTTATGGCCTCAGTCTGAAATAAACAGTTTAACCTAAATACATCGGTTGAATCATAATAGGTTCAACCGATGTATTTAGGTTTAAATATTAGCATATTAAGCCGGGCAATCATAACTTACCTGAGGCTATAAAGCGGGTGGAATAATTTCAAGTGCTTTGATGGGTGGTTTATTATTGTTTTCTCGCCACTTACGAGCCATTTCCCATTTTAGAATATCATAATAACTGCGGATATTTTCCACGTATTTGACAGCTTCATCACCGCGGGCATAACCGTACTGGAGTTTTTCATGCCATTTTTTCTTACGCAGTAAAGGCAGAACTTTTTTAAGGTTTACCCATTTAGTATGATCTTTCCCGGACTGTTTAAGCAGTTTCAGGGCATCCCGGAGGTGTCCATAACCCAGGTTATAGGCCGCCAGGGCAAAGTACAGCCGGTCAGGATCCTTGATTTCATGGGGCAGCCTTTTATACAGGCGGGTAAAATAATAGGCACCGCCAAAAATACTTTGATGCGGTTCTACGCGATTGTTAACGCCAATATGTTTAGCGGTGTCACGGGTCAGCATCATCAGTCCCCGGACACCGGTAGGTGATCGGGCATCCGGGTTCCAGTGAGATTCCTGGTAGGACATGGCTGCCAGCAGCATCCAGTCCATTTTATTATCCTTACCGGCTTTTTCAAACCAGGGCTGAAATTTGGGGAGCCGGGTTATAATATGGCGTTGAAAAACCCGGGTTCCGACATAGTCAAAACTCTTGATATAACCAAAATGCTGTTCCCGTAGAGCCTCAAGGGCACCGCTTTTTTTCTGTTGTTTTAAAAAATTATTGGCAGCGTTATACAGGGAGAGATCGTCTGTTTTTTCAAACGCCCAGGCAATATCCTGAGGCTTGTTTATATCAAAGGCCAGTCTGAGCTCCGGATAGTAACGACGGTTAAGTTTAATTTCATCCGAACTGACAATGGTAAAATCAACCAGGCCTTCATTAACTAGCTGCATCAGGTCTTCGGGCGAAGCAGTGGGGTTAACGGTCCACTTTAATTTAGGGTATTTTTTCTTAAGATTCTGTAACACACTGATGAGGCTGTCGTCAGAAGAGATTTCAATGGACAAACGGGCCATTTGGGCCAGTTTTTTTGGTCGGCGGGTTCCTGAGCGGTAGACCAGCTGATAAGTCACTTTGTGGTAGGGAACGGTAAACAGGTATTTTGACTGACGTTGCGGCGTAATAAGGAGTTTGGCAGCAGCAAAGTCGCCCTTATGCTTATCGAGCTGATGCAGCAATTCTCTGGCATTGGGCTCAACAAGCACCTTCAGTTTGACTCCCAGATTATCACTGAAACGCTTAACCAGTTCGTATTCAAAACCGGTGGGGCCTAATGGACCCTGATAATAAATACTGGGTGAATTGCGGGTTAGAACCTTCAGCTGACCAATGGACTTGATACGTTCCAGCCGATCAGGCGGTTCATAGCAGGCACTGAGAAAAAAAGGAATTAAAAGTAATAAAAATACACGCATCAGAAACAGGACACAGATAACCGTCTAATGCTCTTTTAAATCCTGTTTAAACTGGCTGGTGGTGTATAAAGCCCTGTTCCAGCCAATATTAAGTCCTTCAATAAGTGCCTGTAAAAAGTCAATGATCAGCATAATCAGATCAGAAAGCAGCTCAAAAAAAGTATCCGCTATATTTTTCTTCAGGCTGTTAAATGAATACCGGGTGCCTTTATAGAGTGTTAAAAAGGTTTGATACAGTAACTCGATAATAAACAGGGTAATAACCGAATAGATAATTGCAATTTTTTCAAAAATAAACAACATAATAAAACCAGCTCCGTAAAATACCACTAAAATCTAACACCCTTTTATTCTAGCAGTTTATTCTGGAAAGTCTTCAAAATAGTGTAGAATTAGTTAATGATGTTTTATCTTTTTTTTGTTGCAGGTGGAATTAATGACTGAACGTATGTTCAGAATAATTTTAGGGGCTGGCCTGGTGGTGCTGTTATACATCAGCGCCCTGACTAACAATAATGAATTAATAAAGATATATATTGGAATATTATTGTTTGAAGGTATAACTAACTGGCGGATACCAAAAATTGTTTCAAAAATAAGAAAGCAGCCTGTCATTCCTGCTCAGCCTGAGCTGGATACCCTGCACCCGATTCATGCCCGTTACCGAATTAACTTTGAAGCTGAACGTGCTATACGGCTGACTCTGGCTGTGGTACTCATGCTGCCGTTTATTTTTCCGTTTGAAATATTATGGATTATTCCCTGGTTTACGGCCAGTATGCTGCTGCTGGCGGGCATGAGTAATATCTGCCCCATGGGTTTATTGTTTCACTGGCTGGGATTTAAATAATGGCCGATAACAGAAACAGAGATAATAAACAGAGTG
>JALVDE010000444.1 GCA_027009375.1 Gammaproteobacteria bacterium | reverse complement strand
AGTCCGGAAGATCTGGAGCAGATAGTAAATGAAGGTATGGAAGCCATGGAAAAAATATTTGAAGTTTAATACGAATCTGAACTTATTAAACTTCTATTAAGCTCATAAGCCGGTAAGGGGGACTGCCGGTTTATCGCTGATATAAAAAAGGCCTGATTTTTCAGGCTTTTTTTTGGGAAAAAAAGCGTTCAGCGTTCAGCGTTCAGCGTTCAGCGTTCAGCGTTCAGCGTTCAGCGTTCAGCGTTCAGCGTTCAGCGTTCAGCAAAAAGTTTAAAACCGCTTTTTCTTCAGTCAAACAAAAAATTAAAATATTTAGTACTAACTTTAAGATAAATGATATTGCTCTGGCTCTTTCTGAACGCTGAACGCTCAGCGCTGAACGCTAAAAACAAGGCTTATCCGGGGCATTCTGATAACGCTCGATACTCTCCATTATCTCGGCCTTGGCATCCTCCACATCCACCCAGCCTTTAATTTTAACCCATTTTCCGGGTTCCAGATCTTTGTAATGAGCAAAGAAGTGAGCCAGGGTATCCAGCAAAGTATTAGGCATATCTCTAAAAGAACTGATTTTTGTATACATACCAGTCAGTTTATCAATGGGCACAGCCAGTACCTTAGCATCCAGCCCTGCTTCATCTTCCATTAACAGCATGCCAATAGGACGACACTGGATAACCGAACCAAACTGTAAGGGCAAGGGTGTCACCACCAGTACATCCACCGCATCACCGTCATCGGACAGAGTGTGTGGAATATAACCATAATTACAGGGATAAACCATGGCCGTACCAATAAAACGGTCAACAAACATGGCGCCGGTTTCTTTATCTACTTCATATTTTACCGGATCACTATGAGAGGGTATTTCAATAATGACATTAAATTCACTGGGTACGTGTTTTCCTGTAGTTACTCTATCAAGATTCATCTGTTTACCTGTTTTATGGATTCATAAGGGTAGTGTAACTGTTCAGCGTATTTAGATTTTGTGCCAGTTCAAGGCACAATAGCTCCGCTACCTCAAGAGGCGCACGGAAAATGTGAGCGTATATCAATACGTGACCATTTGAGTACGAAAATAACGCCGAAATGGTGCAAAAGATGAATACGCTGAATAGTTATAGGGTAGTTTAAAAAGTATTTTGATCTCGATCAAATAAATAGTTATTTTATAGACAAAAATAAACATTAGCAATTGATAATGTTTTCTAATTTGTGCTCGGGTAGACTTGTTTTAAACCGCCAAACCAGTAAAATCAGACAGACATCTTTAGATCAGTTTTAAGCCTGACCAGGCCATAATTCTTAAATAATTGTTTTTTATAACTATTTTTTAATAACAAAGGGATAAATACAAAGTGCAGCCATTAAAAAAAATAAACGTTATAAACGTAAAAGTTCTGTTTTCATATTTGCTTATATCCGGGCTATTTTTTTTTCTGATCACCGGCTGCTCTGAACTGGATACCCATGATCCCATTAATCGTTTCCAGCAATCTGATGAGTTATACAGTGCTTCAATGCGCTGGGGGGAATGGTATTCCCTGTTCCAGCTTATGAAAGCCAACCCGGAAAATCCAGCTTCCAGAGTAAAGCCGCCAACCGATGAAGAACTGGAATATTTATCTCACCTGAAAGTATCCCATGTGGAAACCATTCACAGCGGCATTATTGAAAACAAAAAATCAGCTAAAACAATTTACCAGATTGAATACCATCCGGAAAATTCATCGGTGATAAAGAAAATCCGTCATACGGTGAACTGGTGGTATGATGAAAAAACAAATCAATGGTTTACCGATACCCCTTTGCCTGAAGCCTTTCAGGTGCCCAGACACCAAACCATTAAGTTATCTCCAAAATAGAATAACCAGGCTTAATTACTTCTCCCTTTGGGAGGAGTTTTCTAGACGCTGCTGCAGAACTTCAGGAATATCTTTAATAGGTCGGGGGCGACAAAGTCCATAGCCCTGGGCATAGTCTATGCCAATTTCTTTTATAATAGATAGAATATCATCATTTTCCACATATTCAGCCACTGTTCTCAGACCCATCATATGTCCAACCTCATTAATGGATCGGACCATAGCCTCATCAACCGGATCAATCACGATATCTTTAACAAACAGGCCGTCTATTTTCAGGTAATCAATATTGAGCTGTTTTAAATAGCCAAATGACGACATACCTGAGCCAAAATCATCCAGAGAAAAAGAACAGCCCAGCTCTTTAATGGTATCAATAAACAGACTGGCTACACTGAGGTTCTGAATAGCCGCTGTTTCAGTAACTTCAAAACAGATTTTTTCTGCCGGGAACTGACAGTTTTTAAAATGCTCTTTCAGGTGATGCATAAAGTGTTCATCACCAATGGAATTTCCAGAAAGATTAATACTGCAGGAGGCAATTTGACGGGTATAGTCAGGATGGCTATTAAGCCACTTAAAGGTCGTTCTAACCACCCAGTGATCCAGAATCTTGACCAGATCATAATGCTCTGCTGCCGGTAAAAAAGCCCCTGGAGGGATCAAATTGCCATGCTCATCAACCATGCGCAGTAAAATTTCAAAATGCAGGCCATCATCTTCAGAGTTAACCGGAACTATGGTCTGAAAATACAGCTCAAAACGGTCTTCCTGCAAGGCCTGATTTATTCTGGAAACCCATTGCATTTCACCCTTTTTACGCATGACATTTTCATCATTATCCTGATACACATGCACCCGGTTCTTACCCAGATCCTTGGCGGCATAACAGGAAGAATCAGCCAGGCTTAACAGTTGATCCACATCGCCGGCATCTTCATCCACCGGAACCAGACCAATACTAACGCCGACATTAAAGGTATGTGCTTCCCAGATAAAATCAAAACGCTGAATTTCATTACATATTTCAGTGGAAATCATAGTCGCCTGCTCTACAGGACAGCCTTCCAGAATAGCACCGAATTCATCACCACCCAGACGAGCCAGAGTATCACCACGACGCAGTTTTTCTTCCAGCAATTTGGTGATCTGTCGCAATAACTGATCACCGGCAATATGTCCGCAGGTATCATTAATAATTTTAAAATTATCCAGATCCAGGTACAGCAGAACGTGTATGAGTTTATCAGTTTTTGCACGTTCTATGGACTGTCGCAGGCGTATTTCAAATTCAGCCCGATTGATCAGGCCGGTTAACTGATCATGAGTCGCCTGGTAGGTCAGACTCTGCTCCATCTTCTTGGCTTCGGTAATATCATGCAGGGCAACCACGGCACCAATGACTTCATTTTCTCGGTTTCTCATGGGTGAAACAAATTCTTTTACCGCAATCACATATCCGTCCCTGTGTGCCAGAAACAGGTTATCCGGTAAGCGATAAGAAGTACTTTCATCAATGGCCCGACGCAGGTGATTTCTGGTAGGTGTTTTAATCTCAGCATTAAACAGGCTGACAATCTGATTAAAAGGTCGGCCGATAGCCTCAATATTTTCCCAGCCGGTCATTTCCGTTGCCTTGGGATTGATATAGGTAACCACTTCATTTTTATCGACAGTTATTACCGCGTCTTCAATGGCATTAAGTGTGACCAGGAAGCGCTCTTTTTCAGAAAACAGCTGGGCTTCAAATTCCTTACGCCAGGTAATGTCCATACCGTACCCCTGAACCAGGGAACGTTCGGTGACAGGGTAAAAGTTCCACATAAACCAGCGACCCTGGGATTGTACTTCCACATTATTCATAGCCTGCCCGGTTTCCAGGCACTGGCTCATCAGGGTCGTTAAGTTACCAGGTAGTACACTGGGCAGTCCTTTAGTATCAAAGCCCAGTTCAGCAATCAGTTTAACCATAGCCGGATTGGAAAAATACAGCAGCCCCTGGTCACTGATTTCAACAATAGGTGCGGGATTAAGTTCGGCAAACAGTGCCAGACGCTGTAATTCTTTTTCTGAATAACGCCGCAGGGAACAGTCCTGGAAACTCAGTACCGAATAGTCATCCTCCAGCCCCAGTTCCGAACCGGACAGATCCGCAACATGTTTAATATCCACATGAAGGTACACACCATTCTTCTGGATAAACCAGCTGTCCACAACAATATTAATCGGCAGCTTATGTCTGGGAAATGAGAAAGGACAGTCTTCTTCCGTATGCTGATAATCCGCTGTCTGACCACATAAAATATTATGCAAAACCTGGCCGTTGATGTCCTCAGCCTGATAGCCCAGCAATTTAAGTGCAGTATTATTAACACCCGCAATAATACCTCCGGCACCCAGCACAATCAGCCCGTCAGGCCAGTGAACAAATAAAGGATGATGCAGGATCTTTTCCTGAATCACCTGATTGGCCTGGTTAGATTGAGGCAGCTTCTCGGTCATTTAAACCTCATTTACCAATAGATGTTGCGGATCCGTGGTCTCATCAATTTCCCCCACTATTGTTTTAATATGTCGTTTCTGTTCGTCATGTTCCAGATCAATTAGCTGAGGGTTCAGCAAAGGCCGACCATCAGCAGCATACATGATCCTGACGACTGGGTTCAGTGGTTTGTCCCGGTTTACCTCAACCACTATACCCTTCTCACCCGTGGTTAATTCCACGGCCGAAGTCAGGGGGTAAATCCCCAGGAGTTTAATCAGTGACTCAACCAGTAATTTATCCAGTTTATTCTGTACCGCTTCTTTATAAAAAACCCGCAAAGCTTCAGAAGGAATAAGGCCCGGGCCATCCAGTAGTCCATGAATAGTTTCATCATAGTAGTCTGTCAGGATCAGGATCCTGTCCATAGTATCAAGCTGCTGCTCCAGCAGGCCTTCCGGATAACCGGAACCGTCCAGGCGTTCATGATGCTTCATCATCATACTGCGAACTTTATCCGGAACATGATGGCTTTTAGAAATTAAAACACTGGCAATTTTCTGGTGCTGGTAAACAACTTTTTTCTCATTTTCAGAATATTTCTGAGGCTTGCCAAATAAATTAAGCGGCAACTGAGCCCAGCCCAGGTCATGCAGCAGGGCAGCCATGGCCAGCTCTTTTAATTCATCTTCGCTCAATTCCTGTTGAATCCCAAGCGTCAGAGCCAGAGTCATAACACTAAAGGAATGGGCAAATAATTTCTGCTCATAGCGCTTAAGATGCATAAGCGTCAGCAATGCCTGGCTGTTTCTCAGTAAACTGGAAATGGTATCATCAATAACCGGCTGCAGCTTTCGGACCGGAATGACTTTTTTCTGTTCGATACAGTCATTGATCTCATTAAAAGCCTGTTCAGCCTGTTTTTTAAGAATAACAGCCCGCCCCATTTCTTCATCCAGTAACACCGTAGGATTGTTAAGGCTGTCAGCACTTAATTCAGGCGTTGCAATTTCACGACGCCCGGGCTGCTCACCATCTACCTCAGAACTAACGTTATCATTTTGTGCTTCATTATCAGCAATAAACTGTCCAGAAACCTGTTCCGGCCTAAGCAGTTCAGCATCAGATGCAGCTGGATCAATTTCCATCTGACTTTTGTCCAGATCAATCGTAAGCTGTTTAACACCCGAACGCTTCAGCAGAGCTATATCCTTTTTTGTCTTAATGGCCCTGCGATGGAACAAAAAGGGAGATTTTATCCATGAGATATCCAGATCGACAACAAACATGCCAGTCTGCAACTCATCAATGGTTATTTTTTTTTGGCCCGCGCTCATAAAAAAACCTGAAATCAATAATTAAAATTTTCTATAAAAAAGCTGTTAAATTTCAACTAAACCAGCCTGAGAATATACAGCATGAAGATCCCTGTAATCTATAAGAAAGTATAGAAGATAATCTGTAAAAGTAGAGTGAATAACTCTGATTTTGGAAAAAAAAGTAGATTATTTAATGCTGTAAATACACTATCTGTGAATTTAGCCTTAAGCGTAATCAGTTAAAGCTAAATTCGTTGATCTATATCAAGCCGTCAGGCTATAGACTGATAATAAATATTCTGAGGATGATTACCTTCAGCAAAAAAATACCAGCGCTCCGCAATCAGCCCCAGGTACATTGAGACCATGGCGGAAACCAGAACCGTCAGAGAGGGTTTAAACAGAGCCACAATCAGCAGGATCAGCGGTACGGCAAAGACCAGAACCAGAAAGATGGTTTTAATTGAGCGTAAGAAGAACAGGGTCTTACCATGGAAAAAATCCCGGGTATTCATGGAACCACCCATAAAGCCCATGGATTTCTGCTTAATCTGATTATGCCGCACCCCGATGGCCGTCTGTACCGTAGATTTTGGTCGTAAACGCTTATTGCGGATCAGGGAAGCGCCTCTGGATATAAAAGCAAACACCAGCATGACTATGGACCAGCCCACAAAGAAAGAGACCAGTTGAGGCTGCCAGTAAGCCGCAACCACACTGGCCATGGTGAAGCCGGATACCGAACCCAGTAATAAATAATTAATAACCGTCAGAGGGCTGTGCCACTCCTGCAGAAATTTCAAACAGGCATAAATCATTCCGGTAGCAATATACAATGAGAAGGTTGCCAGGGTCGCAAAAGCCCCGATAATCAGGCTTAAACGCACTTCCACCTGGCCAAAGGTCATAATGACCGGGTTCCAGGACATAAAATGCACAATACCAAATAAAAACACCAGTCCCATCACGATAGGCAGGATAATCACTTCTCTGGATAACCAGGACGTGCGCCACATTGCCGCCGCCCGCCAGGCCCGCTCCGGTCTGCCCAGATGAAAGACCGAGGCAATCAGTCCCAGAATTAACAGAACTAAAGCGACACCACTGGCAATACCGTAAAATCGGTCACTGCTGTTAGTCTGCACAACATTCAGTACGGAATACACCTGCTCTGTATAAATCGCAAGGAACAGGCCCTGCCCCATACCAATTAATGTAGTTAAAAAAATAACAGAAAATGCTGGTTGCATACCAGGCTCCTAAAACTAATTTATTACTTAATTCAAAACCAGAAACTTACCAGCTGGTGACATCATCCAGTGAAGGTTCTGAAGCATCCACCTGGTAATCTTCTTTCTTCAATGGATTATCCGCACGTTCCAGCTCATCCTTATGATAAGACACATGGTTCTTATGTCTGGGCAGATAATGGTTCGACGGTTTAGTGCCCCACTCAGGCATTAACTGGTAACCGCCCTGCTCCCGTATGGCTATGGATACTTCCGAATCCGGATCATGCACATCGCCAAATATCCGGGCACTGGTGGGACAGGCCAGGACACAGGCCGGTTTGCGCTCATCCTCAGGCAGACTTTCATCATAAATTCGATCCACACAGAGGGTGCATTTTTTCATCACCTTCTGATGCTCATCAATTTCACGGGCA
>JALVDE010000443.1 GCA_027009375.1 Gammaproteobacteria bacterium | reverse complement strand
GTGCGGGTGTTGTTGAGTGAGCAGTTATATCGGGCGTACAGTATTTTAAAGAATCATCCTTATCATCGCTAGTGTTAAGACAGGGCAGGAGCATACTTTGGTTAAAATATGTTCAAATTGAAATTTATGACTTCTGAGTATCCATTGGCCGTGCTTCTTGATGAAGTTTCGGCAGCAGGGAGGCTGCCGAAAAGCCTCCATGGATGGATTCACGGCGTCTTCAGCAAGGAGTACGGCCAATGGATACGGTATGTGCGTCTAAATGAGAATCATTAAAAGTATGCTCTCACCCTGAGTGTTAAGAGAAGAATAAGCACAGAAGGTTCCGATCGGTTTTTAGCTAAAGGTTGTTGATTACATTATGACGGATGTGCCGCAGATTTATCTGGCTTCCAGTTCGCCCCGGCGACAGGAACTGTTGCTGCAGATGGGAGTCTTATTTCAGGTGGTGACTCAGAATGTGGATGAAGTCAGCCGGGCAGAGGAATTGCCGGAGGATTTTGTTATACGGCTGGCTCTGGAAAAAGCACAGGATGGTTTGCGGCAAACCGATAATAACAATATTCCGGTACTGGGTTCAGATACGGCGGTGGTGATTGATAATACTATTCTGGGTAAGCCTCAAAGTCATCAGCATGCCATTGAAATGTTAATGCGGCTGTCTGGAAGAACTCACCAGGTTATGACCGGTGTGGTACTGGTTAATCAGCAGCAGGCTCTAAGTGCAGTTTCCATTAGTGAGGTTACTTTCTCAGAATTTGACCGGGAAATGTGTGAAAATTACTGGCGTACCGGAGAACCTGCGGACAAGGCTGGAGCCTATGCCGTACAGGGTAAAGGTGCAGTATTTATAAAAAATATAAACGGCAGTTATTCCGGTGTTATGGGCCTGCCAATTTTTGAAACAGCACAACTGCTGAAACAGTTTAATATTAACCTCTTATAAAATGGCTTTACGGGAAATGCACATCCTGCAGGCCAGTTATTTTTAAAACTTTCAGGCTATATGTAATGAGTGATGAACTACTGATCAATGTAACGCCCCAGGAGACACGTGTTGCAACCATTGAAAACGGTATGCTCCAGGAAGTTATTATTGAGCGGGCCAGCCGGCGTGGTCTGGTAGGTAATATTTATAAAGGCAAGGTTTGCCGGGTACTGCCCGGTATGCAGGCCGCTTTTCTTGATATTGGCCTGGACAGAACGGCTTTTCTACATCTGTCAGATATTATTACTGCAGATGAGAAAAAATCCGATGAACAGGAACTGACTATTACTGATGTGCTCAGGGATGGTCAGGATATCCTGGTGCAGGTGGTAAAAGATCCCATGGGTACTAAAGGTGCCCGCCTGACTACTCATATTACTATACCGGCACGATACCTGGTTTATATGCCTAACTCATCTCATATCGGAGTTTCCCAGAAACTGGAAGATGAAACAGAGCGTGAGCGTTTAAAAGGTATTATAAAGTCCTTTTTACCTGAGTTTAATGGCGGTGGTTATATTGTCCGTACAGTAGCAGAAGGTATTTCAGAAAATGCGGTACATGCGGATATGGCTTTTCTGCAGAAGTTGTGGGGCTCCATTCAGGAAAACAGTAAAACGGTCCCCATTGGTTCGCTGGTTTATGAAGACCTGCCCCTGGCCATGAAAGTCATGCGCGATATTGCGGACAGTAATATTGATGCCATTCGTATTGATTCCAGAGAAACCTATAATAAGGTGATTAAGTTTGCCAATAAGTTTATTCCTGAACTGGCACCGAGAATTGAATATTACCCGGGTGAACGGCCTATCTTTGATCTTTACGGGGTAGAAGATGAAATTCAAAAAGCACTGCAGTCCAAAATTAAGCTGAAATCCGGCGGCTACCTGATTATTGATCAAACTGAGGCCATGACGACGGTAGATATCAATACCGGCGGTTATGTCGGCAATCGCAATCTTGAAGAAACCATATTCAAAACCAATCTTGAAGCAACCCAGGCTATTGTCAGACAGCTCAGGCTGCGTAATCTTGGTGGTATTATTATTATTGATTTTATTGATATGAAAGATGCCGAGCATCGACGCCAGGTCTTGCGGGCTTTTGAAAAGGCTCTGGAAAAAGACCATGCTAAAACCTGCATTACCGAAGTGTCCAACCTGGGGCTGGTGGAAATGACCCGCAAGCGAACCAGGGAAAGCCTGGAGCATATTTTATGTGAGCCCTGTCCGGTCTGTAATGGTAAGGGAACGGTCAAAACCGTTGAAACAGTAGCCTTTGAAATATTTCGAGAAATAATTCGTGAAGCCCGGCAGTTCGATACTCCGAAACTGCTGGTGCTGACCTCCCGAAAAGTGGGCGATTATTTAATGGATGAAGAATCATCAGCCATTGCAGAACTTGAAGAATTTATGCAGCGCTCTATCCAGTTGCAGATAGACAATGAATACAATCAGGAACAGTATGATGTGGTACCTATGTAATAGCAATAGCCCTTATCGTATCTTAGAGTGAACCATTCTGAATGGAACAAAGTGAAAAAATGTCATCCGAGTCAAAGTTGCCAGAGCAGAGAAGTATCCTGCAATGGAGCAAAACGGCTTTGTATAAAGTATGGCGATTTCATCATAACCTGATTATTTTTATTCTGGTGCTGCTGGCTGTATTATTACTTCTGGTACGCGGTCTGGCTCTTTATCTGGAATCCAATCCACAGTTAATAGAACGTTTTATCGAACAGCAACTGGAACAGTCGGTTTCTTTTGATAATGTTAAAATAAACATTGATCTGTTTTATCCTTCGATTTACCTGAAAAACTTTATTATCCAGTATAAGGATGAGAATACTTCCCGCTTCAATTTTCATGCGGCATCCATATCCATTGATACCATCCAGTCCCTGTTAAAATCCCAGGCAATTATTAATACCTTAAAACTGGATGGTTTTCACGCTCTTATCCAGCGCAACAAACAGGGTAAGTTTCTGCTTTCAGGGATTCCTCTGTACAGTAATGCTACTGATCAGAATACAGCACAGAATAATCAGCCTGCCTATTTAAAACTGCTTAACCAGTCTAATTTTATTATTACCCATAGTGAAATTTATTTTGTTGATGAAACTGAGGAATATCCAAACCTGCTGCTTAATGATGTTAATATCAGAATGCGTAACCAGAGTGATCGGCACCAGGTCAGTATTACAACAGCCATGAACCAGACCGGTGTCAGGGCAGAACTCAGACTGGATTTTAAGGGGCCGGTTAATAAGCTTAAACAATGGAATGGTCAGATATACAGTAATCTGGAAGGACTGGATCATCCGACTTTGCTGCATCTGTTGGGTGAGCAGTTAATTCAGCTGGAAAATTATGAGCTGGAGAATATTGATATGGGGATACGCAGCTGGGCTTTAATAAAGCATGGTAAATTGCAGAGTATTCAGGGTGAGGCTTATATTAATGACGCTCAGTTAAAACGTGAGGACACCAAAGAGCTGGTTTATTTTAATCGTATAGACGGTAACTTCCGCTTTAAACGGCATAAAAAAGTACGTACAGACTGGGTAGCGGATTTTTTTGATGTTAATTTTAACATTGATGGAAAAATCATTTCTAATAAAAGAATACAACTCCATTTCAGAAACCTGAATTCAAAACCTTCCATGCAGGTTTATTTAAACCGTTTACAGTTTGGCGAGATTAACCATGTTATTAACTTTTTTTCGCCGGAAAATTTCAGTAAAACCCTTTATCAGCATATAAAACCCCGGGGTGAGCTGAAAAATCTTAAAGCGGATATTACTTTTAAGAACCTGGATATGCCTATTGATATAACCGATTATCAGGTCTCTCTGGAATTGAATGATTTTGGTTTAAATGCCCTGCACAGCATACCGAAAATACGCAATTTCTCAGCTCGCCTGTTATTAAACAGAGATAGAGGACGGGCTTACGTCAATAGTCATGATATGAGTATTTATCTTAAATCCCTGTTTCGTGATCCCTGGCCGGTGGATAAACTGGGTGCTGAAATCTACTGGCAGAAAATGGAACAGCAGTGGCTGCTGGGAGTAAAGGATATTGATTTTAGCAATCCGCACCTTAAAGCTCAGGCGGATTTAAAACTGTGGTTTCCTGAAAACGGTCCACTGTTAATGGATCTGAGTGGTTATTATCAGGATGCTAATGTTAAGTACACGTCTTTTTATCTGCCGGCCCATATTATGAATCAGGGACTGGTTAAATGGCTGGATAATGCCATTGTTTCGGGGTGGGGAACGGACGGCGGCGTAGTGTTCAGAGGAGAAATCAGTCAGTTTCCCTTTGAGGATTATTCCGGCACCATGGATATTGTTTTTAATACCCGGGATGTAGAGCTGGATTATACACCTGGCTGGCCGAAACTACAGGACATCCGTTCGCAGATACAGTTTACCGAACAGGGCATGTGGATAGAGTCCGATTACAGCCGTATTTTTTCTTCGGTATCAAGAAATATGCATGCGGATATTCAGGCCTATGATGAGTCGATTTTACGACTTAACGGTGATATTGGCAGTACTATTAATGACGGTATCCATTTTTTAAAACAGTCTCAGCTGGCCTCTGCAGATATTACAGAAATGCTGGATGCTCAGGGTAAAATTGATATTAATTTAAACCTGGTAATTCCTACTGAAGAAGGAGAGCCAGAGACCAGGGTTAAAATTGCCCTGGACAATATTGATTATTATCCTCCTGGCTTTGACCGCAGGCAGGGCATGGTCAGTGAACTCAATGGTGTAGTACAGGTACACAATCAGGATATTAATGCTGAAAAACTGACGGCCAGAATTATGGGTAATAAGGCCAGGGTTCGTATTAAAAGTTCTCATGGAAGACGCCGAAACAGCAAGAATAAGAATGTCTCTCCGGATATCAATATTGCCATCGACACTCGGGTTTCGGTTGACCAGCTAAAAAAATATAAGGTGATCCCTGAAAATTTATCGAACCTGAGTCATTATATTTCCGGACGAAGTCATGTCAATATTGATGTGAATCTGCCTAATGAACACCGCCCTTTTGCACTTTCTGTGGCTTCAGGTCTTATGGGAATAGCATCAAAACTGCCTTTTCCATTTTCTAAAACAGCCGGGCAATCTCATAGCCTGCAGGTATCTTATACTGACAGCAGAAATCCTAATCTGGCCTTTTCATATTCCAGTATTCTTTCTGCACTGTTTACTATAAAGGGGAAGGCTGAATCGTTGCAGTTAATTAAGGGGGCTGTTCAGTTTGGGACAGGACAGGCTTATCTACCCACCAGGAAAGTTCTGAAGCTTAGCGGCAAGGTGCCTTTGCTGCCTTATGACCAATGGCAAAAAGTGATAGGCTCATTGTCTGAGCAGGCTGAAACTAAAACAAAAATTAATAAAGCCATCACCAAAGTAAACTGGAAAACACCTGTGGAGCTGGCTTTAACTGAACTGGTACTGCCTAAACCGGAATCGGAAAATAATACTGCAGAGAGCAGTTCCGGAGTTAAAGCAGAAAAAAGTCACTTAAGCCCTCAGAGCATGCCGCTTGTTAATGGCTATATCCAGTCCCTTAAACTGGCTGACAGTGATTTAGGTAAGTTAACCATAAAAACTTCGCGTATTGATAAAAGTATTGTTCTGGATGCTCTGAAACTTAAGGGCGATATACTGACTTTTTCAGGCAAGGGGAAATGGCATCATTGGAACATATTGCCGGAAATGGATATGGAAGGGACTCTGGATATCAGTTCCTTTGAAGATTTTCTGAATATGCTGGGCTACGATCAGTTGATGCGCGGCGGTAAAGCCAGGGTATCTGGTTACCTTAGCTGGCCGGGCGGTCCAGCTGATTATTCAAAGGATGTTATTGAAGGCAAGGTTTCCATAAAAGTGGAAAAGGGTACTTATCTGGAAGGTAAACCGGGAACGGCCGGACGGATCCTTGGATTGTTAAATATGAATGCTCTGGTTCGGCGTATTTCATTTGATTTTACTGATGTCTCTGACAAGGGATTTGAATTTGAAAAAATTAAAGGTGATTTTCGTATTACCCGGGGCAATGCCTATACGGATAATTTCATGGTTCAGGCACCCAGTGCTAAAATTCTGGTGACCGGCAGGGTGGGGCTGGCGGCAGAAGATTATGATGAGAAAGTGCTTGTAGTACCCGAAATTTCCGCGACATTACCTATTGCCGGTGCCGCTGTTGCAGGACCGGCGGGAGCGGCTGTTGCCTGGGTGGGACAGAAATTATTAGGTTCACAGCTCAATAAAGTGACTGCGATGAGCTATACTGTTAAAGGCAGCTGGTCTGATCCGGTCATTAAGAAAGACGAGCTTTCTGATAATGCCCTGGAAAATTTAAAAAATCTGTTTGGTCTTGAGGATGAGTCAAAAATGATCATGCCTGAGGTGAAAGAAGGACAGGCCCATTAACTGCTTGAATGGATGACAATATAGGGCAAACTTGTAATTCCAGTACTGATCGATGAAACTATAGATTCTATCAGGATGGTAAAAACAGTACCGGATAAAAATACATAACACTGTGCAGAAATTTTAGAGGAAAAATGTCAAAAGTAGCAGCAATTCAGATGGCTTCCGGGCCGAATGTCAGTGCAAACCTGAGTGAAGCCGGTCGACTGATACAGGATGCCGTAAAACAGGGGGCTGAACTGGTGGTTCTGCCGGAAAATTTTGCCCATATGGGGATGTCTGAACAGGATACTCTGAAAGTGGCAGAACCACCGCTGGAAGTTATTCATTCAGATGATGTGACGCCGGTTCAGAGTTTTCTGTCCAATACGGCCAGGGAACATAATATCTGGCTGGTAGGGGGGACCACACCGCTGATCAGTGATACTCCAGGTAAAGTGCGTTCCGCCTGTCTGTTATTTAATGATCAGGGTGAGCAGGTTGCCCGTTATGACAAGATTCATCTGTTTGATATTGATTTTGGTGAACAGGGTGGAGCCTATAATGAATCCTCTTTTACAGAAGCCGGTGACCAGGTAGTGGTGGTTGATACCCCTTTCGGTAAACTGGGGCTGGCTATCTGTTATGACCTGCGCTTTCCGGAACTGTTCAGAGAGATGACTTCAGAAGGCATGGAAATTCTGGCTCTGGCTTCTTCCTTTACAGCTACTACGGGTAAAGCGCACTGGGAAGTACTGAACCGGGCCAGAGCCATTGAAAACCTGTGTTTTGTGGTGTCTTCAGCCCAGGGTGGTTATCATGTCAATGGCCGGGAAACCTTTGGTCACAGTATGATCATTGATCCCTGGGGCGGTGTAATGGACAGTTTGCCCAGAGGTTCAGGCTTTGCTATCGGTGATATAGAACCGGATAAGCTCAAGCAGATCCGCAAGAGTTTCCCGGTGCTGGAACATATCCGGCTGCCCTGTCATTTAACCTAAATAAATCAGTTGGGTATTTATAGGTATAAGTGCTTATCAGTCTGACTCCAGCATGACTTCTTTAAGGTATTTGAATAACTGGCGGGCACTTTTAGGCGGTTTATTCTGTTCAGTCTCTTTGTGAATATTTCTCAACAACTGCCGAAGCCGGGAACGTTCCAGTTGTGGGTATTCGGCCAGTAATTCATTAATTGTCGTATCGCCTTCCTTAATCAGCCGATCCCGCCAGGTTTCAATTTGATGAAATTGCGCTGTCTGTTCACTTAACTGGTTATGGTAGCGCTCATATTGAGTCTGAATACTTTCAGTATCAGTCTGGCGCATTAATTTTCCGATCAGCTGCATCTGGCGCCGGTGCGCACTATGGCTGCGAATGGTTTGTGCAAAAAGAACAGCGTCTTTAAGGCGTTCTTCCAGGTCAAATTTATCCAGCTCATTGGGGGATAATTTAACCAGCTTTTCACCCAGTTTCTGCATGGCCTCAACATCGCGTTTAGCCTGGGATTTACTGATATAATGTTCATCCTCTTCTGCTGAGCCAGTATGATGTTTTGAGGACTGTTCCGGTGAAAATGAATGTCTGGATTTATTTTTTGCCATTAGGTATCAGATAGTTGTTTTATATTAATTTTTACTAAATTTAGATAAGTGGATTTAAGAACGTATGACGCATACACATAATACCCCATCCTGTCATGTCCTGTCTCTGGATCAGCTCTATAAAAAATGTGATTTAAGTGATTTAGACTTTAATACCACTGAAGATCTGCTGGAACTGGATGAAATTATTGGTCAGCAGAGAGCACTGGATGCCATTGATTTCGGCATGGGGATGGATCACAAGGGGTATAACCTGTTTATTCTGGGTTCAGAAGGCATTGGTAAAACTGCCTTAATAAAAAAACTCCTGAAAAAGCGTTATGTGCATCGTAAAAAGCCGTTTGACTGGTGTTATGTCAATAATTTTGAATATCCCCAGCACCCGCGTTTTTTACGTCTGCCGGTAGGTATGGCCAAACCTCTGGCCGATGCCATGGAAAAACTGGTCAAGCTGATTTCATCATTAATTACCGCAGCATTTCAAAGTGACGAATACGCTGCCCAGGTACAGGCTATTGAGAATGAAATTAATGAACGCAGTGATAAACTGTTGCATGAGCTGATTGATAAGGCCCGTGAAGACAATGTGGCGGTGATCCGCACGCCCAGCGGTTACACCCTTTCTGCTATTGTGGATGGTGAGATCAGCAACCTGGACAGCTTCAAACAGTTGCCCGAAGAAACCCAGAAAGCCTTTAATGAAAAAATAGACAGTTACCAGGAGCAATTACAGGATACCCTGGCCAAGTTTCCGCTCTGGGAGCAGGAGGGCAAGGAAAAACTCGATGCCCTGGACAAGGATATTGTAACCCAGCTGGTTGATTCATCCATGGAAAACCTGTTTAAGGAGTATGAGGCTTATGAACAGGTAAAAAATTATCTTAATGAAGTTAAAGAAGATATTATCAATCACCTGGATGAGTTTTATGAAGAAGAAACTCATGCCAAGGAGGGAGTGGAAAAGCGCAAGCATATCAGTAAAACCGCTAATTTTCACCGTTACCTGGTGAATGTTCTGGTGGATAATTCCATGTCAGATGATATGCCGATCATTTTTGAAGACAACCCGACCTATTCCAATCTTATTGGCCGTATTGAGCACCTGGCTTACTACAACCCCCGTGAAGGTGATCAAAATACCGATAATACCCTTGGTCTGGGCAATCTGTTAACGGCCTTTACGCTGATTAAACCCGGTTCTCTGCATAAGGCCAATGATGGTTACCTGTTGCTGGATGCTGAAAAGATCCTGGTGAATCCCTATGCCTGGGACGGCCTAAAACGAGCCTTAAAATCCACCATGATCACTATTGAGCCTATGGATGAACTGCATAGTTTCTCTCGTAACCTGACCCTTGAACCGGATCCCATCCCTTTAAAAGTTAAAATTGTGCTCATTGGTGATCGGCATATTTATCATTTACTGAAACAGAATGACTCCGAGTTTAATAAGCTCTTTAAAGTTCATGTGGATTTTTCTGAACAGATGCAGCGTAACCGGGAAATTACTCACAAATACGCCCGTCTGATTGCCGATATACAGAAACAGGAACAGGTTAAACCCATTGAGCGTAAAGCAGTGGAACGGATTGTAGAACACAGCTCCCGCCTGGTTGATCATGGTGCCAAAGTGTCACTGCATATGGGTGAACTCAGGGATCTGATCCTGGAATCGGAATATTATTATCAGCAAAGAAAGAAGAAGAATAATAATGAGCAAGGGCATATTATTCTGGAGGATGTTAATGCTGCTATACAGGCTCGTATCTATCGAATGGATCAGTATCGGGATGAACTGTATGAGGAAATTATTAAGGGCACCATTCTTATTGATACCGACAATCAGAAAATCGGACAGGTTAATGCCCTGTCCGTACTGCAGATTGGAGAGTTTGCCTTTGGCCAGCCGTCGCGGATCACTGCAACGGTCAGAATCGGTGACGGTCATATTGTGGATATTGAACGTGAGGTGGATCTGGGTGGAGACATTCACAGTAAGGGCGTTATGATACTGTCCTCCTATCTGGGTCATCATTATGCCAAAACCCGGATGTTGTCTATTGATGCCAATCTGACTTTTGAGCAATCCTATGGTGAAGTGGATGGGGACAGTGCTTCGGTAGCCGAACTGTGTGCCCTGTTATCCGCCGTATCTGAAATTCCGGTGAAACAGTCTCTGGCCTTAACCGGCTCTGTGAATCAGCTGGGAGAAGTGCAGGCCATCGGCGGTGTTAATGAAAAAATTGAGGGTTTCTTTGATATCTGCAAACAACGCGGTCTGACAGGTCGGCAGGGGGTCATTATTCCAGCCAGTAATATTGTTAACCTGATGTTAAAAGAAGAAGTACTTGAAGCGGTTGCACAGGAAAAGTTTACCATATACGGTATAGAGCATGTAGATGATGCTCTGTGTCTGTTAATGGGTATGGACGCCGGGAAACTGGATAAAAATGGCCATTATCCGCTGGGTAGTATTAATCAGAAAATTCAGCAGTGTATGGAGCAGTATTCCAATATCAAGCACCAGGAACAGCATAAATACGATAAGGAAGATGAAGATTAGATGCATGCCCGGGAGTGCGGGCATGCTGCCCGTGTTAATGCTTAGATAAAGCCTGAAATCAGGAAAAACTGGAAAAATCAAAATCCAGAGAGGTGGTGGGTTCCTGTAAAAAGGCTCCCTGAATAAAGTGTGCACCGGACTGCCAGATCACGGACAGGGAACCCGCTTCCTCGACAAAAGGTACAATGGTCTTAATACCCATTTCATTAGCCCTGGTACAGACGGCATTGAGATTTTCTAGGCGTTCCGCATTAGTGGAAATATCCTTAACCAGTTCACTATCCAGCTTCAGGAAATCAACAATGACATGTTCCAGCAGGGTTTCGGCATTTTCATCCTGAGTAAAATGTTCAAAGGACAGCAGACAGCCCAGTTGATGGATCTGTTGCGTCAGTTTTTGCATTTGACGCAGGTGGTCAGCGGCCTGGCCAGCCTGAAACTGGAAGATAATGGACTTGCCCTTAACCTTGAACCTTTCCAGATTGTGTTTAACCCAGGCAATAAATTTTTCATCTGTTAAAGAGGCACTGCTGAGTTTTACCACAAAGCGATAATGATGCCCTTCCTTATTGGTTTCAGCAATCAGGCGGATAGCCTCAGCAATAATCCAGCGGTCAATATGGACAGAATGTTTTGAGGCTTCTGCCTGGGGCATAAAATCCCGGGGGTAAATAATATCGCCCTTGTCATTGCGCATGCGAATATACAGTTCATAATTTTCACTGCTTTCACCCATAAGACTGACAAAGGGCTGAAACATCAGGAACAGCCGTTTTTGCTTAATGGCGTTTTCAATTTCATTGGCCCAGTAGTGCAGCAGTTGCTGATCATCCATTTCGCTGGCATCGGGAACATAGAGCTGAACCTGGTTACCGCCCTGTTCAGCGGCTTTATCACAGGTGTTCTGAGCATGGTTAAGACAGCTCTGGGAACCTTTACAGCTTGAATCAATCAGGACAATACCAATACTGCAGGTAGTGATAATACTTTTGTCTTTTACTTCGGTGATATGTTTGTCCACGGTCAGGCGAATATCTTCAGCCAGCTGCATGATCGCCTGCTCGTTATCTGCATTAATCAGGGCCGTAAAGCGTGAGGTTTCATAACGGGCCAGGGAAATATTCTTTTCATCCGTCAGCTTTTTCAGCAGGCCGGCAATATCTGCAATAACATGGTCGCTGTTTATAACACCCAGTTTGTTTCTGATATCGGCAAAATTATCCAGGCTGATAAGCAATAAATAAGTATTCTGTTTGTCATTAATGGCAGCTTCAACAGAATGTTCAAGCTGATCAAGGAAGTAACGGCGGTTAAACAGCCCGGTTTCCTGGCATTGGGTATTGAGTACCTCCAGTTTTTTCTGCAGCTTCTGCTGGGCTTTTAAATCAATTTCATCATTACGGATAATGAGCTGGATACATTCTTCGCCGGCCATACTGGCAGGCTGAAATTCCATCTGCATATGAAATTCAGTACCGTCTTCCTTAATGCCCTTTACTTTCAGAGTATTATTTTCTCCAGTTGTACCCTTATTCTTATTACCAGGCGAAAAGCGGCGTAAAAACTCTTTTAATTTTGCACTATCGTCAGAAGCCACCAGATCCATAATCGGCATAGCTTCAATATCATCCCGGCTTTCATAACCGAAAATTTTAAAATAGGGATCATTAGACAGAATATGCATGCCTTCATGAACATAGGCAATAGCATCCCTGGAACTGTCGATAAGCTGTTGACAGCGTTTTTCTGAATCTTCCAGCTGATGACTTAAAACCTGTTCACAACGCAGTCCCTGTAAGGCTCTGTATTCCTTCTGCAGAGTAAGGCTGATCAGTTCCCGTGGTTCTTCCGGGATCACACTGCTGACCCCCTGTTTGAGCAGAAATACAGTTTCTTCCGGTGTTTTATCAGCTATGACAATGACTGCGGCATCACTTTGCCGTTCTTTTAAACGTTGCAGGACGGTACCAATATCCAGATCCTTGATATTGGGTGTAAACAGGATAATATCATAATTTTTCCGGTCAATTTCTTTATCAAAAACTTTATGGCTGGATATAATGGCAGGGTGAAGGGTCAGGCCTTCATTACGTAATTCACTGGTTATTTCTACGGCATTGTTTTCTGATTTATTGATCAGTAAAAGCTGAATCATTGTGTCCTGTTTCACAAACTGTCCTGTCTTTTCAAAATGCTGTTATTATAAGTCGTCCCAGATGGAATCAAATTCGCTGTCCCCATCCAGTGATAGTGTATCATCTTTTTCTTCCAGTGGTGATACTGGTGTTTTTTTACTGGTGCCGTAAAACTCTTCAGCCGGCTGGTATTTAAAACGAGAAAAATGTGGAGTCACTTCCAGGGTGTCCAGCAATATAACTTTGGTTTTGACACTGGTAATATTGGCATTAACCAGACGGTATTCATACAATATAACCTGATCCCGTACCTCATAGCCCAGGCCGGTTGTGATCAGAGTTTTAGGCTGGTTTAAAACTGGAATAACCGGTAATAAAATGGCTCTTGATTTAATGCCTTCCTTCATACTGCTGTATTTAGAAGTACTTACGGCAATGGCATTAGGAGCCAGCACCTGTACGCCAATCTGAACCTTGTCAGACTGGTCACACTTTATCCAGCGAATAGTACCAATAAACCAGTAACCTTCCTTTTTGTCTTCATCGTTACTGATGGCAATAATTTCACCGACTTTGGCATTAACGGTATCTTTATGCTCCCATAACAGGCAATAACCACCAATACTCTCATTAACCATATTCCAGTATCTATATTTTTGAGAATTATTGTCTATATTCGTTTTATTATTTAAAACCGTTACGTCTTCACCTTTATCAAGCAAGGTCTTACTGGTAAATACTTCTCCCCAGATATCATTTACCTTAATAGTGGGTTCCACTATTTTAGAGTGGAAACTGGCCCCGGAATCAGCCAGATCTTCTGTTAACTGATAGTTGGTTTCTGCCTCATCATTTTTGAGCCAGTCGGGATCGGCATAACCATTTAAAACATAGTGGACATTATTAAGCCCGATAGCGACCTTTAACCTGGATTTTGCAGGTCGGCGACTATGTGCACGGTTAGGCACAATCCCCCAGGACAGGGAAAGCTGCTTCAGAATATTGACATTAATTTCAGTGGTCTGGTTTTCCAGATTATTAAAATGTTCCAGTAAATGGGCATAGTCCAGTTTGCTGGTATCCAGAGTCCAGATTTTCCTGTGGTTCTGCCCATTGTCTACGGGATTAATAAAGGTTGGGTGTTTGTCACCGGATAAGCTGATAAACAGGTTGTCCCTGGCGTCATCTTCCTTATAATGTTTAAAGTCGGCTAACGGTGCCCATTCTTCCAGTTGCCGGAAAACAGAATAAATATGGTGCTGTGACATACGATAAGGATCGGCAACAGCCACCAGTAAAATCTGCAAATAGGCATCCTTAATGGTGGTTTCACTGACCATCAGAAGTGTCGGATCAGTTACTTTTTTCCTGTGCAGTTTTTCTTTAACAGCCAGTAAAAAAAGTTTGTGTAAATCGGACCACAGCCCTTTATAAGGAGAGTGATAAAGCTGATAGGCACTGATTAAAGACAGGCTGTGATGACGGATAATTCTTTCTATTACCTGTGCCATCAGTTTATTTTTACCGGAACATAGAACAAACAGTTTGCAGTTGAGTAACTCCCTTAACACCAGTTTATAACCGATGACTATCTGTTCATGTAATTTACGCACCAGGATGGCAATACGTTGATGTTTTTCACTCAGAGGTAAATCCCGGCCAAGTGTCATCCTTCTTAGATTATTGGCCAGATCGGTAACCGGCTCATGAATTTTTTCCAGAAAATACAGGCGTTTTTTAAAGGAGCAGGAAATAGCATTGCTGTCTTTAATGGCATTGTAAATTTCTTTGGTGGAAATACGGATATTGGCCAGAGGCAGGGAGTCAAACCATTGATCAACAGCAGTTGGTTTCAGATTAAAATCTGACTTACCCGGTTTTGCCTGTTCAGGCAGGTGTTTAAATAATGCTTGCTGCAATTTAGGCAAGATTGCTCTCCAACAGTATCAGGCATAAAAAGATGCTAATTAAAATATCCGATGATTTTAATGAGATTCAGATATCAGTATAGTCAAGTTTTAATAATTTGTTTATGAATGTTGTTTTTTTGCGGGAAAATACCCGGAAAAAATGAAATCAGTGAGATTATAGCACTTTATCTTTTGTTTAAAAGGTGAAAAAACTGAATAATACTGTTAAATCAAAAAGATAACAGGGTTTGTAAATGTATTCTGACAATCAGGGTATGATATTATTTACAAATTCCACATAGTCAGGGCTGCAATGGCATTTTAGCGGAAGCATCCGGTATTTCCCTTACCAGACGGGGAAGCATATAACCGGGCAGTAGCGAACGTAATTGTTCATATATGTCCAGAGCAGTCTGTTCTGAGATTTCAAAATGTGCACTTCCGTGGACTTTATCCAACATGTGCAGGTAGTAGGGAATAATATGATGTTGAATTAATATTTCAGACAGCTCAGCCAGTACCTCAGGGGAATCATTAACGCCTTTAAGTAATACCGACTGATTAAATAAAAAGATATTATGGTTAAGTAATTGACGGAAAACCTGCTGATTATCAGCACCTATTTCATGGGCATGATTAATATGCAGAACCATGACAACCTGTAACCTGGATTGTTGCAGAGTATTAAGCAGAGCAGTGGTAATTCGTTCAGGCTCAACTACGGGATAACGGCTATGAATACGAATGCGCTGTAGATGTTTAATGGCCTGCAGCTGTTCAAACAGGTGTTCCAGTCGGGTATCGGAAAGGGATAAAGGATCACCGCCACTGAGAATGACCTCGGTAATGCTGGTGTCCTGCTCAATCAGCCTGAGATTATTATCCAGCTGGGTTTGACTATGCCCCTTATCATCATAGGGATAGTGGCGACGAAAACAGTAACGGCAGTGGATTGCACAACTGGGCGTTACCAGCAGCAGAGCCCGGCCATGGTATTTTTGCAGCAGTCCGGGCTGGGACAGGAAGCGAGCTTCTGCCAGCGGATCATTCTGGTAATCATTATGGTCGTTAAGTTCTTCAGGCGCAGGAAAAACCTGCAGTAATAAAGGATCATCGGCTTTTCCCGACTGCATTTTCTGTGCAAATGCCACTGGTACCTTAAAACGAAAGGATTCCATAGCGCTTTCAGAAAAGGGGCTTTGCTCTCTTGTCAGTTCCAGATATTGCAGCAACCGAATTGGGTCAGTAAAATTTTTTTCCGGCTGGTTTCGGGGGGCGTTTCGGAGTATCATATAGGGCGTTTTTGCTTTTCTGGCGTAAAAATGCATGTTTCAGTATTAAAGCAGAGCATTTTAGCAGAATAAACTGCATGATAATAATTAACTAAGCAGTAACTAACCCGTATTTAAATAATATCCAGGTATACAAGCGGTACATAAAAGGTAAAAAGTACTTATGGCAACATACAACACCAATGAATTTCGTTCCGGTTTAAAATTAATGATTGATGGCGATCCTTACGCCATTGTTGAAAATGAAGTAGTCAAGCCGGGTAAAGGCCAGGCCTTTAACCGGATTAAGGTTAAAAACCTGAAAACCGGACGTGTTGTAGAAAGAACCTATAAATCCGGTGAATCAGTCGAAGCGGCCGATGTTATGGATACCGAACTGCAGTATTTATACAATGACGGCGAACAATGGCATTTTATGCATCCTGAAACCTTTGAGCAAATTGCTGCAGATAAAGCCGCCGTGGGCGATGCAGAAAAGTGGTTAAAAGAGCAGGACATGTGTACCATTACCTTATGGAACGGTAATCCACTGGTAGTGACCCCGCCCAATTTTGTTACTCTGACCGTAACGGACACTGATCCCGGTCTGAAAGGTGATACTTCCGGCGGCGGCGGTAAACCGGCTACCATGGAAACCGGAGCGGTGGTACAGGTGCCTTTATTTGTACAGATTGGTGAAGAACTGAAAATTGATACCCGTACCGGTAAATATGTTTCCCGTGCCAAAGACTAATATCGTTTAATTTAAACTCTTGAATAACTGGCAGCCTGTCGCTTCCCCTGAGCTGATCCGGCTCAGGGCTCAGACCCTGAAAAAAATCCGCTTTTTTTTTGAACAGCATAATGTACTGGAAGTCGATACTCCCGTCCTGTCCTCTGCAACCATTACCGATCCGTTTATAGAAAGTTTTCAGACCGATTATCTCCCCCTGACCCGGCGGATTGAACATACCCACTACTATTTACACACCTCCCCTGAATTTGCCATGAAGCGTCTACTGGCTGCCGGTTCCGGTTCCATTTATCAAATTGCCAAAGTGTTTCGGCAGGGTGAGTTAAGCCAACGGCACAATCCGGAATTTACCCTGCTGGAATGGTACCGGGAAGGCTGGGATCATCATCATCTAATGGCGGAAATTGATCAGCTGCTGACCCTGCTCATTGCAGAGCATCTGCCCCTGGCTGAAAGCTGTTTTATTTCCTACCAGCAGGCCTTTGAAAAGCATCTGCATATCAATCCCCATACGGCAGATATTAATGAGCTTATGGCCTGTGCCCGGGCACAGCAACTGGACAATGTACTGGATAAAACCGATCCAAAAGATCGCCATCTGGAATTACTATTCAGTCATTGTATTGAACCGCTTTTGGGCAAATCGGAGCAGACAGGACAGGCTCAGCTATGTTTTTTATATCACTATCCGGCTACTCAGGCCTCGCTGGCCAGAATAACAGAAACAAACGGAGTGCCTGTAGCAGAGCGTTTTGAAATTTTTATTAACGGTATGGAACTGGGTAATGGTTTTCATGAGTTAAACAATGCTCAGGAGCAGCGTGATCGCTTTATCCATGATAATGAACAGCGTAAACACAATGGCCAGCAGACAGTGCCCCTGGATGAACATTTTCTGGCGGCGCTGGAAACTTTACCTGATTGTGCCGGAGTGGCCATTGGCATCGAACGTCTGTTAATGGTGATGAGCGGTTCCAGGCATATTAATGACGTGATTAATTTTCCCTTCGAGCGAGCCTGATAATGACTGTAAAAAATCGTTATGGACTGGTGTTTAATCCCCGACACCTGTCTTTTTCACAGACTGATGCAGAACCGCTTATAGCCGGCCTGCAAAAAGCCGGTTTTATTGGTGAGACATTTAGCATAGACAATTATCAGGCTCATCTGGTGGGTGAAAACTTTCTGAAAATGGTTACCTTTCTGGGTTGTTCTCCCCAGATCGAACTGACGCCGCCGGATCGGGAAAACTGGCATAATTTCTGTCATATCCAGATTCAGTATTTTCCAGAGCCGATTTACTACAGGGGGATGAACCGAACGCGCTGTTCCTGTTCTCAATGCGGTGCCAGGATTACAGATAAACTGCTGGATCTGAGTCAGTGGCAGGCAGATAAACTAATAATCCAGTGTCCAAAATGTCAGGAAAAACAGCCGGTCGAGCAGTTAAACTGGCGCCATGGAGCCGGTTTTGGACAGTTTTTTATCAGTATACACAATATCTATCCTAACGAAGCTGTGCCTTCAGACCAGTTACTGAAACTGCTCAACTCGTTTTATCAGGGCTGGAATTATTTTTATTATGAGATATAAGTTTTATAGTATCTATTCAGTGTATCGGATCGTAAATGGCTGCAGGCACTGTATTTCCGGGGGCGCTCAAGTACATCCATGTATCGCTTTGTGAAAACATCCATGTTTTCAAAACCCCGTAAACACAGTACCTGCAGCCATTTACTCTATGTCATACTAATTTATGCTGAATAGTTACGTTTTATATCGCCTAATACATCACCCATTTTAACTGGTACATCGGGCTGCATGGCCGGTGACCATTCAATATTATTATCCGCAAATAACAGCACCACCGTAGAACCCATATTAAAACGACCCATTTCCTGAGCCTTTTCCAGAGTGGTGTCACCCGAGTAGTTCCAGTATTTGACCTTTTTGCGTCTGGGAGGACTGACTTCGCCGTGCCAGACGGTTTCAATACTGCCCACAAAAATTGCGCCCACTTCAATCAGAGCCATGGGGCCGGCCGGTGTATCAAAAATATTAATAACCCGTTCATTACGGGCAAACAGTCGGGGAATGGCTTTAACAGAGGCTTTATTAACTCCGAATAACTGTCCGGGAACCTGTATCATCTGTTTTAAAGTGCCTTTAACCGGCATATGGATACGGTGATAATCTCTTGGAGAGAGGTAAATAGTTGCAAACTTGCCGTTTTTAAAGGTTTCTGTCAGCGCCTGATCACCGGCCAGCAGATCGGAAAGACTGAAATAATGACCCTTTGCCTGAATAAGCCGGTCGCCCTCAATATCGCCCAGTTCGCTGACAGCCCCGTCCACAGGGCAGCATAACTGCTGCTCAGAGCTGTGATCGGGACGTACCGAAGGTTTCAGGGCGCGGGTAAAAAAATCATTAAAATGGCGGTAATCTTCCGGATGTTCCCGTTCCGCTTCACTCATATTGACATTAAAGGCTTTAATAAAGCGGGCTATCTGAAAATTTTTAAAGCCAGTGGCTTCAATACGCATAAAACGATGCATTAGTGCCGATAAAAAATGCTGGGGCAGTAAAAACAGCGGCCAGGTTTTTAAATAATCCATTAAAGTCGCAGATTCTTTATTGTTATTATGAACTTGAGGCAATTGGCTACTCCGGGGCATGAAATTTTTTAATAATTAAGGTATGATCCCGTGTTTTTCCACTGGGATAACCGCAATTAAGAACATCGTGTTTAGTGATGGTTTTGAGCGGTTTGTGTAAAACACAGTATTTTAACTCAATTTTAAAAGGAATCCTCCTTATGTTTACAAAAGATATGACAATTGCCGGCTATGATGACGAACTCTGGGAAGCGATGCAGAATGAGGAGAAGCGTCAGGAAGAGCATATTGAGTTAATTGCTTCTGAAAACTACACCAGCCCCAGGGTAATGGAAGCCCAGGGTTCGGTACTGACCAACAAATACGCTGAAGGTTATCCTTCCAAACGCTACTACGGCGGCTGTGAAAACGTTGATGTAGCTGAACAGCTGGCTATTGACCGGGCTAAAGAATTATTTGGAGCCGATTATGCCAATGTTCAACCCCACTCCGGTTCCCAGGCTAATGCGGCTGTTTATTTTGCCCTGTTAAATGCCGGTGATACAGTGATGGGTATGAGTCTGGCTCATGGTGGTCACCTGACCCACGGTTCTAAAGTCAGTTTTTCCGGTAAATTATTTAATGCGGTTCAGTATGGTCTGAATGAAGCCACCGGTGAAGTGGATTATGATGAAGTAGAACGTCTGGCCAGAGAACACAAACCTAAAATGATTATTGCCGGGTTCAGTGCCTATTCCCGTATTATGGACTGGCAGCGTTTTCGTGATATTGCTGATGAAGTAGGCGCGTATTTAATGGTGGATATGGCACACGTAGCCGGTCTGGTTGCTGCCGGGGTTTATCCCAGTCCGGTGCAGATTGCCGATGTGACTACCTCAACTACCCACAAGACTTTACGTGGTCCACGCGGCGGTATTATTCTGGCCAAATCCAATCCTGAAATTGAAAAGAAACTCAATTCCATGATTTTCCCCGGTACCCAGGGCGGGCCGTTAATGCATGTGATTGCGGGTAAGGCGGTGGCGTTTAAAGAAGCCATGGAAGATGAGTATGTTGAATATCAGAAACAGGTTGTGGAAAATGCCCGTGCTATGGCAACGGTCTTTTTAGAACGTGGTTATGATGTGGTGTCCGGTGGTACGGATAATCACCTGTTTCTGGTCAGCCTGATTTCACGTCAGCTGACGGGTAAAGCCGCTGATGCGGCACTGGGTTTTGCCAATATTACAGTGAATAAAAACTCGGTACCTAATGATCCGCAATCACCGTTTGTCACCAGCGGTCTGCGTATCGGTTCCCCGGCTATTTCTACCCGTGGTTTTAAGGAACAGGAAAGTTCGGAACTGGCGGGCTGGATCTGTGATATTCTGGATGAGCTGTGTAATATGGATGAAGCGGATCGGACGGAAGAGAATATGGAGAAGCTGGAAGTGGTGCAGCGGGTTAAGCAGCAGGTACTGGATTTGTGTAAGCGTTTTCCTGTTTATGCTTAAGGTATGAATATAGTCCGTAACCGGTATGTGTGTAGGCCATGAATATAGTCCGTATCAGCAGGCGGTTAGGCCTTGCTGAAGACGCCGTAAACCCATCCATGGGGGCTTTTCAGAAACGTCCCTGTTTCTGAAACTTCAGCAAGGCCAAACCGCCCGCTGATACTCCGAGGTTTGGTTTGGGGATAAACAGTAAAACGTAGTGTTTTGTAAGAGTTTTGTGAGAGAGAATAAGAGAATATGCGCTGCCCATTTTGTCATGCCCCCGAAACCAAAGTAATAGACTCCCGTCTGGCGAATGAAGGCGATTCTGTGCGACGTCGGCGGGAGTGTCTGACCTGTAGTGAGCGGTTTACCACGTTTGAGACCGCAGAGCTGGTGATGCCGCGGATTGTTAAAAGTGATGGTTCTCGGGTGCCGTTTGATGATCAGAAGTTGCTGCAGGGTATGTTAAAGGCGCTGGAGAAGCGGCCGGTGTCTCTGGAGACTATAGAGCAGGCGGTGAATCATATTAAAAATAATTTACGGGCGACCGGCGACCGTGAGGTGCCGGCCAGTCGTGTGGGTGAGTGGGTGATGGATGAGCTTAAGCAGCTGGATCAGGTGGCTTATGTGCGCTTTGCCTCGGTGTACCGCAGTTTTCAGGATCTGGACGAGTTTCGTAAGGAAATTGAAAAGCTGGAAGCCCCGCAGGCTGAGCAGGAAACGGATTAGAACTGTATGCCGGCCGGTGATGAATTTTTTATGGCTCAGGCCATTGCGCTGGCAAAAAAAGGCTGGTACACCACGCATCCTAATCCCAGAGTCGGCTGTGTGCTGGTTCGGGAAGGACAGATCATTGCTCGGGGCTGGCATCAGTTTGCCGGTCAGGGGCATGCTGAAGTTAATGCTCTGGCGGATTTAAAACGTAATAAGCAGTCTGCCAAAGGTGCAACGGCTTATGTGACTCTGGAGCCGTGCAGTCATTTTGGCCGTACTCCGCCGTGCAGTAAT
>JALVDE010000442.1 GCA_027009375.1 Gammaproteobacteria bacterium | reverse complement strand
TACTCTTTTTAGCTCTGCTTCCAGTGCATGGGCTACCTGACCCAGCTCAAAAGCACCTTTTTGAGTATCTCTGGACCATAAAGTAGCGGAAATGACAGGCACATCATCAATCCCTTTGGGCTTGATTATTGGCCGACCGACACCTAGATTTGGCGGTAACCAGTCTTCATTGGAAAAAATTTTATTGTATAGACGCACGATGGCATCAGTACGATTTTCACCCACTTTAAAACGAATGGTCAGAATAGACATACCCGGCATAGAGGAAGAATAAATATGATCAATACCGACAATTTCCGACAGCACCTGCTCCGCCGGTTTGGTTACCTGCTGCTCTATTTGTGAGGATGTGGCTCCGGGGAAAGGAATAAAGACATTGGCAAAAGTAACATTAATTTGCGGATCCTCTTCCCGTGGTGTAACCAGGACTGCATACAAACCAACCAGAACAGCCACAAGAGCCAGTAATGGTGTTATCTGTGTCGTTAGAAAGGTCCTGGCTATACGACCAGAGATACCCAGCTCATTCACCCTGATTCTCCCTGCGCTGCTGGACTAATAATGCTCCAGCCGCAATAGGATCCAGTGCCACTTGCTCACCGACATCAAGACCTGCCAGAATAATGATTGTGTCCTTATCATGTTCACCACCACTGCGAACCTGACGGAAGCTTATTCGGCCATTATCAGATTTAACATATACTCCGGTCACTTCAGAACGATATACCACGGCACTGGCCGGTACAGTTAATTTCTGTTTCTTCCCTGTAACCAGAGCAACCTTGACATACATACCCGGAAACAATTGCTTTATTTCTGGTGGTAAACCCAGGCGTACTTTAAAGGTATTACTATAGGGATCGGCAAAGGGAAATATGGTGATTTTTTGTGCATTTACTATTTCACCTGTTTCCGGCAGTACTATGGATGCCTTAGCAAATTTACGTAATTTATTAATCAGACTTTGTGGGACATCAACATTAACCCGCAGATGATCCAGGGAGATCCCTGTTATCAATGGCATACCTGGCTGTACGATCTCTCCCGGCTCAACATGGCGTTCTATGACAATACCACTATAAGGGGCATGAATCTGGGTATAGGTAAGCTGCTCCTGTGCCTGAACAAGTCCCGCCTGTGCAGCATCCAGTCGAGCCCTGGTCGCTTGAAACTGGGCCCTGGCTTCGTCCAGTCTGGATTTGGACACTAACTTCTTAGCATAAATCTTTTTTATCCGGTTAAACTCTTTATTTGCCTTCTGGTACAAAGCCTTTGCTTCTACTACAGCAGCCTGTGCTTTTTTCACATGGGCCTGCTGCTCAGTATCCTTTAAGGTAACAATAACAGCACCTTTCTCCACATAATCATCAACATCAAAGTGAATTTCCTTAATTTTACCCTGGGTCTGAGCTGAGACAGTCGTCCTGCTAATAGCTTCAACAACACCATCAAGATAAAAGTTTCTCACCAATGTCCGCAGCTCCACAGGGGCTGTTTCCAGAGCCTGACAAACAGGAAAAAACAATAATAAGCAGCTAATTAACAAGCCTGTTAGATAGATACGTATTTGCATATTTTGGCCCTGATAAATAAGAAGCAAATCAAAGAGTTTTCTATCATGATACGATATATTCTGAAACTACCTTTATGATCCCGGAATGTCAATAAATATCGTAACTACAGAGCCTGTTATTCAGATCAGCTTAATTACCGTCAATACTGCGAATATAAGCCGGACGTTGTTTCAGACAATCAGTATATTTTTGTAACTGTGGATAATCAGATAAATATTCAGGAAACCACATCAGGATATAGCCAACCATAATATCTACAGCACTGAATTTATCACCTAACATATACTTTTTATTGCTCATTTCTTTTTCAAGCACATCAAAAACCTGCAATAAATTTTTTTGTGCAAACGGGAGGATTTCTTTAACTGCATGCTTTTTTGGTATAATTTTACTGTGCAGAATAATTTCCCATGCCGGCATTTCAAGACTGGTAACAGAAAAATACATCCACTGGTTAAAATCCTGCCTCAAATTCTCATTAGGTGTCGGAGACATCTGTTTTTCAGGAAATCTGTCTGCCAGCCAGTGAACAATAGCCCCACTTTCAAACATAGGCCGGTTGTTTATCATTAATACCGGCAATTGTCCCAGGGGATGACGTTGCAAATGTTCCCGGCTAAAACCATCACCTTTAAACAGGTTAAGAAATTCAAGTTGATAATCCAGTCCCAGCTCTTCCAGTTGCCATCTTACCCTCTGAGAACGAGTACCTTTTTGATAATAAAGAATGAAATCCATGATATAACTACCTTAAATCTAAGTGACTTGCATTTTTAAAGTCACTTAAGTTTAGCTTTGTGACTTTAAAAATGCAAGTAACCTGTTAAAATATCGTCTATGAATATTAAAGAAAACCATTCTGAGGCTGACTGCAAACGTTCAAAATGTCCAGTTTCCTGCATTCTTGAAATTCTTGGGGACAAATGGACATTATTGGTAGTTAGAGACATTTTCCTGGGAAAACATACATTTAAGGATTTACAGTCTTCTGCAGAAAAAATCCCAAGCAATATCTTGACGGATCGGCTTAAACGACTGGAACAAAATGAAGTAGTGCACAGGGAGCTATACCAGGCACATCCCAAACGCTACCGGTATTATCTGACTCAGAAAGGACGAGATCTGAAACCGGTAATGGAGAGCTTAATTGTCTGGTCCAATAAATATATGCCTGAAACCTATAAGCTTGAAGATATTAGAAAGATGCTGACAGATGCCCAAAACTGATCTGAGCGGCTGTTTCTCATTGATTCATTCCCCTGTTTAATAATATTTTCAAAACCAATCCTGCCTCATCTGCCCTGGGTGCGCTATAAGTATTTGTTCCTGAATTCTGAAAAAAACAGGGGATTGGCTGAGATACCGACAAAATTCTTCATCTTAAATAAATATTCTTCATCTCCTATGATGTTTAAAAAGTTATATAAATTCCTCACTCAAACGCCAGAATAAATAACTTCAGACCTGAAAAGTCTATTATTGTCTATTTCTTATTGCATATTAAATTACAGTGAAGAACTATTATAGAACGTACAAAAAGATACAAAGTGAATACTAAGTTCTTACTGAAATATATAAAAAAAGTAGTAAAGTAGAGTTATTATTATTTTTGGAGTAGATAGTAATGCCCCCACTAGAAAAAGCAGATAAACTATTCGTTATACAAACACGGAATACCCTACTTTCTTCAAATTCTAAAATAGTACCTATTCGAGGAATACAAGATGCTATAGACTATATTATTCACTACAATCCACCAATTGTAGAAGTTGGAAGTTCTATGACTGATATAGAAGTAGCCAAATTAGAAATGGCGGTATGTCCATGGTTCTCAGGAACAATTTTTAAAAAAAAAGAATAACATAATGGAACAAAAGCACCTTTTTCTCGTTGAAGATGATCAGCGCCTGGCTGACTTAGTTCAGGAGTATATGGAAAAACAGGGTTTTCTTGTTTCTCATGAAGTTCGTGGTGATTTAGCGGTTGACAGGATTGTAAAAGCACAACCTGATATTGTAATTCTTGACTTAATGCTACCGGGTCTGGATGGATTAGACGTATATAAGATGATTCAACCCCATTTTAAAGGCGGTGTACTAATGTTAACCGCCAGGGATGATGATATCGATCAGATCCTGGGACTCGAATTAGGTGCCGATGATTATGTTATCAAACCTGTGCAACCACGTGTATTATTGGCTAGAATTCATGCCCTTTTACGTCGATATGGTCTATCCCATGAACCCCTTACCAGACAAACTTTTCAGTTTGGTAATCTATATATAAATCAGGCGGCGAGACAGGTCACTCTTGCTAACTCAGAAATTGATCTGAGTACTAATGAATTTGAGCTTCTCTGTTTTTTGGCCAACCATGCAGGTAAAGTGATCAGTCGTGATCAAATTCTTCATGCAGTCAGGGGAATTGAATATGATGGTTTGGATCGTTGGGTAGATATTCGCATTTCACGTTTGAGGAAAAAATTAAATGATTCTTCTGAACATTCCAAAAAAATTAAAACCATATGGGGCAAGGGTTACCTGTTTGTAAAGGATGCCTGGTAATGCTCAGGCTATTTTTACCACTTTATCTCATACTTATTCTTTTTGCTGTTATTTTTATCAGTGCAGTCACTTTTTTACCGGCACATTTTTTACCTTCAGCATTATTAGACTATGAAGTTCAAATAACAAAAGGAACATTTTACCTTATTGAGGAAAAACTTAAGGGGTTAAACTATCAACAACAATTGCAGATTATTAAGAAATTACAGGAGGATTTTGGTTATCCATTACATCTGCTCAAACCAAATGATCCTTTAATTGATGAAAAAAACTGGAAAATAATCTTATCAGGAGATTCAATACAATTAGATATTGATGATGCCGATTATAACATCAAAAAACTTCCTGACTCTGATACTGTAATAGCCATTGCATTTTCTGAAAGTAATGCTGAAAATGCTCATAAACAAGCAATGGGGACATTTAACTTAGTTAAACAAAAATTATTTGCTCAGCCCCGGGAAAAATGGCCAGAGATTATTCATAAACTACAACCTTATTTTGGTTTCCCTATAAATTTGATAAAAAAAGAATCACTTAGTAGCGAGTTACAAACAGTTCTAGAAAACGATAAGGAATTAACTCAACGATTTGATAAAGGGAAAATAGTATATATTGATGGCAGTGATTATGAATACTATATACAAAAACTAGAAGATTATCCTTATATTTTACAGGCAGGACCGATTAAACCTCCCATTGCCGTAATTATTTCATTTCTAGTAGGCTTATTTATATTATTTTTTCTAGGTTTAGCATTTACTCTTTTCTTATGGATTCGTCCTTTATGGAAATCTATTAATGAATTATCAAGTGCTTCGGACAATTTTGGTCAGGGAAAACTAAACTCTCGTGCCGATGTGAAATCTCGTGCAGCATTAGGAAATCTTGCAGGTCAATTTAATGAAATGGCAGAACGTATCAATCACTTAATTACAGGACAACGTGAACTCACAAATGCTGTTTCTCATGAACTGCGTACTCCTATTGCTCGAATGCGTTTTGGACTTGAAATGTTGGAAAAATATGATGAAAAAACAGACAGGAAAACCAGGCAACGATATTTGGATGGACTCAGTATTGATGTTAATGATTTAGAAGATCTGGTCAATGAACTACTGCATTATGCACGTTTTGAGCAAGCAAAACCTTTACCTGATTTAGAAACTATTGAATTATTTCCCTGGTTAGAAAGTATTGTTGAACATGCGAAAGGCTATGCGGGCAACCTGAAAATGCATTGCATTAATTTCAATGTACCTGAAGCATTTAAAATACGCTGTTCCCCTCATTATATGGCCAGGGTAATACATAATTTACTGGGAAATGCCTGCAAGTATAGTCAGCATGAAATTACTATTATTATAGAATTAACAAATAAAGACATTTTGATTCATATTGATGATGATGGTGTCGGTATACTCAAACAAAATCGTTCTCTTATTTTTGAACCTTTTTCACGACTTGATGAAAGCCGAAGCCGCCTGAGTGGTGGCCATGGTTTAGGACTGGCAATTGCCAAAAAAATTATAGACACACATAACGGTTCTATTACCATTGATGACTCTCCTCTGGGTGGAGCCAGATTTTCAATTTCCCTTCCAAAATAACATTCATTGTTTTCATACAATTTGATACAAATCAAAACATATTGCTGACAGATTACAAATCGGTTTATCAGTTACCATATTGTTTTTTAATTCCTATTTGAGAAAACACAATGAATAAAATAACTATAGTAATAACAGTTGGAATGATTTTTTTGCAAGGTTGCGCAACTAAGAATTATGGTCGCCAGGGAATATTATCTTCCTATGAAAAGGAAAGTATGACATGTAGAGAAGTTGAGCTGGAGTTAGCTAAAATGCAGGGCTTCATAAAATATGTCAATAAAGAAAGTGAATTTAGCGGGAAGGATGTATTAGCTATTTTAGGTGATTTAGGAATTGGTAATTATATGGAAAAAAATGATGCTATTGAAAGTGCAAGCAATCGAATAGCGGCATTAAATGATCTTAAGGATCGTAAACAATGCTCTACTAACCCATCTCAACAGTAAGCATTACAACTTTAGCTACGGAATAATTTTTAGATAAAGGAAAAATATGAATAAAAATATTATAACAATAGTTTTAGCTATTCTGTTTACTGGAACATTTAGTGGGTGTACAACTCTCGTTACAGATAGCATGTTAACCTCTGCTCATCAAGAAATGGATCTAAATCATGACGGTTATATTGACTATAAAGAATATTTAAAAAGCGGTTCAAATGAAGACTTCGTAGAAAATGCAAAAGAGAAAGGAATGACCGTGGAGGAATATCAAAAATGGGAATTCGAACGAGCCGATACAGATAGAAATGGAAAGGTCACAACTCAGGAGTTTATTGATTTATTTAGGAGGGAATTCTAAGTTACTTCCTAAGGTTTTAGTCAATAACTATGCATATATATCGCTTGATTTTATCCGTTTAGCAAGATCAAAATAAATGTGATAAATAGGACTTATTTAGTAAATCTGGCCACATCAGGTCTAACTACAAACTGATAGTGTTATTAATAACTCTCCACAAGGAGGTGCTTGTTTTACAGTTTTCTAGCCAGGATAACAGCTATAATCCACAGTGTACATTTCAATACATTTTAATACATACTATGCATAGTTTCAGCTACAGTATATTATAAACTATTGGTTCAATCTTAAAATGAGAGGATTGACTAGAATGATACATATACTATCAGTTGATGATGAACCCATTCACCAGTTTGTTATTAAAGAATTTCTTAGTAATTCATATGAACTGAGTTTTGTTGACAGTGGTGAAAACTGTCTAAAACACTTATGTCTGGTAAAACCTGATATTATTTTAATGGATATCTGTCTGCCCGGGATAAATGGTCTGGAAACCAGTAAAAAAATACGCAATACATTTGGCTATGATAAAACACCGGTAATTTTTTTATCCACACTTGAATATTCTGCCTGTCAGCAGAATATTCAGCAAGTTAATGGTTATTATATTTCAAAACCATTTAACAAAGAGCTCTTAGTTAAGCTTATCAATAAAGTCTCTCAAATAAAAAAGTAAATATAACGAATAAGATTAGATTATGTTAGCTGAGAGCCGCACCCTGAATTATTATTTGAAATCGAACTACTTTAGCTTCCAAAGAGAGAAGTCTATGTATTTCTGACCACAGGCCATCTTGA
>JALVDE010000441.1 GCA_027009375.1 Gammaproteobacteria bacterium | reverse complement strand
AGGCAGGGAAAGAGCTTTTTGTGGCCATAACAGTGGCTGTTCTTTTTTTTCTTAATGGCAGTCATGCCGTCAGTCTGATTTCTCTGAGTATAGAGCAGATTATTATTCCTCTGGAAACTTCAACGTTATCATCTAAAAAAATTTCAACGCTTAATAAAACACCGGCTTTTTTAAATGCTTTAACACTGGACAGATTACGGGTTGATATGGATATCAGCAGCAGCCCTGTCATATTTCATCTGTCCCTTGCAGAATTTAATTTACCAGAACCTTATCAGCAATTGCGGAACCTGCAGTTCAGTTGTCAAAGCCTGGAAATGGAGCCGGGTTTTATCCATTGTCAGGGTAAAAACCTTTCTGTGTCCGGTTTATTGCCTGAGCAAACAGCAGAAAGCACTGACTTCAGTTTCCACTATTCGTTTACTGATCAGCAGTTAGTTTTAACTATTAATAATATTAATACGGGGAAGGGCAAACTCAGTATAAATTTACAACTGTTAAATGATCAATGGCAGGTGGATTTTAATGCTAAGCAGTTAGATTTTAAGGACTTTAAAAACTATTTTAAATATTACTATCCTGACTTTATGAATTCAGTATCTGATGAAGGATTTATTTTAACTGCTTCAGGTAGTTTGCAGGGAGAGTTTGCTAAAGACAATGTTAAACAGTCCGGGGGGCTTAAACTTTTAAAAATTGACGGAAAAGTAAGAAATTTACATTATAACTATAGTGCTAATAATACTGACAATCTGGCTGAAAAACTGTCCTTTAATTTTCGTTACACTTCTGATGCCATTAGCCCCGAAAAAACACAGTCCACTTTATCTCTCAGTCGTATTAAGGGAGAGTTATTACAGAATGACATTTATCTTTCGTTTACAGGAAAGGAAAAGCTTTATCTAAAATTACTTAAAAGTGATATTAATAATTCTTTAAAATTCAATCGAATAAAGCTAACTATTGATAAACTAGTTGATATGGAAGCTTCAGCTGAACTGAAGCCCGGCAGCGATTCCATTTTGCAGGATTTTCATATTGCCTACACCCTCAATGATCTGCAGAGTTTTAACAACCTGTATTTAAAAAACATTCTTGAAGGTACAGAATATGAAGGTTTGCTGTTAGAAGGCAAGCTAAAGGGCTTCTTTGGCCGACGCGGCAGAAAAATTCAGCTTAATACCATTTTAAAAGAGCTGTATCTGGACTTTAACCAGAAAGTTGCTGTCACTAATTTAAACGGGGAACTGAACTGGAACAATCATAAAAATTCAGTTCAGAGTCCTGTCAGTCACATTAACTGGGAAGAAATTCAGCTTGCTGAACTGCCGTTTGGCACAACCCAGCTTAAATTTGTGGCCTTTAGTGATCAGGTTAAATTACTGCAGGAAACCGATATTCCACTGTTTGACGGGGCTTTGCATATCAACAGTCTGAAATTGAACCGTCTTGGAGAGCCAGTTTCTGAACAGGACAAAAGCACAGGGATGATTATCAGTATTGACGGACTGATAAAACCGGTATCGCTTAAGCTGATATCTGAACATTTTAACTGGCCGCTTCTTGATGGTAAATTATCAGCGGTTATTCCTGAAACCACTTATACCCGTCACCTGCTGACTGTCGGCGGAGCCATGATGATGCGGGTATTTGACGGCAGTATTATTTTCAAGGACTTAAAAATAGAACATCCGCTGGACGACAGTGCCCGTTTTTTTGCCAATATCGATTTATTAAACCTGGATCTTAAATCACTGACCAAAACCTTTAATTTTGGTGAAATAGAAGGACGTATGGATGGCAAAATACGTAATCTGGAACTCTATGACTGGTCACCGGTTGCCTTCAATGCATCGTTTGGAACGCCCAAAAATGATAAAAGCCGCCATCGTATCAGTCAGAGAGCCATTGACAATCTGTCCAGTCTGGGCGGAGCCTCTGGGATTTTATCCCGTAGTTTCTTAAGCGTATTTGAAACTTTCCGCTATGCCAAAATCGGTCTGAGCTGCCGACTAAAAAATAATATCTGTTATATGGATGGAGTTGAACCCAAAGGGGATAATGCCTACTATATAGTTAAAGGCAGCGGCCTGCCCAGAATTGATGTTATGGGTTTTCAGAAGGCGGTTAACTGGGAAGTATTAATCAATCGACTGAAGAATATTCAGTCGGCTAATGAGGCTGTCATTGAATAAGCTATTAACAAACTATTTACTGGTTCAGGCTTAATTCAGCTATACTGTTTATAATTTAAAGTAACAATAAAATAGAGTCTTTAAGGATATATTTATGAAAACCAGACAGTCTATATATAATCAGTACCGCTTGCGTCAGTATTTCCTGGCACTGCTGGTGACCTTAAGCGTGGTATCCTGTGTCACTATCAATATCTATTTTCCGGCAGCGGCAGCTGAAAAAGCAGCGGAAAAAATAGTTGATGATGTGCTTAATACTGGAAATTCACAGCCGCCAGCCCAGGAAAATGAGCAGAAAAGTTCTGATAATACCCAGAGCTTTTATCTAAGCCCATCGCAAAGAGTTATTTTATCCATAACTGATTTCTTTATTCCAACCGCTCAGGCCGCGGGACAGGCTAATCTTAATATTGATTCGCCTGCTATTCGAGCCATTCAAAACAGTATGAAAAAAAGACAGGCTAAATTACGCCCTTTTTATGATTCTGGTGCCGTCGGCTTTACCAATAATGGACTGATAGCCATTGCTAATGCCTCGGCTTTATCACTTAAGCAGAAATCCATTGCCAAAAAGCTGATAAGCGCTGAAAATAAGGATCGTATGAACCTTTACCGGGAAATTGCCAAAGCAAACGGCCATCCTGAATGGCAGGCAGATATCCAGAATACCTTCGCTAAAACCTGGATTCGTAAAATATCCCCCGGCTGGATGTATCAGACTTCTTCTGGACAATGGAAAAAGAAATAATTACTACGCAATATAAGTAACAAGATAAAGGAAAGAGCTGAATAAATAACTATGGCCGATATTAAACTGCTGCATGATTTAAGAGCAAGACTGGGTACCGTCATTGTAGGACAGGAAGCTCTGCTTGACCGTCTGGTTATAGCACTTCTGGCCGGTGGTCATGTTTTGCTTGAAGGGCCGCCCGGGCTGGCAAAAACCACGGTTGTACATGCTCTGGCGACCAGTGTGGATGCTCAGTATCAACGGGTTCAGTTTACGCCTGATCTCATGCCCGGGGACTTAACCGGCAGTGATATATATGATGCCTCTACCGGTACTTTCCGGTTTATTCCCGGCCCCCTGTTTCATGAAATTCTATTGGCCGATGAAATTAACCGGGCACCGCCTAAAGTGCAGTCGGCTTTACTGGAGGCCATGGCTGAGCACCAGGTGACAGTGGGTGGTGTCACTCGGGCATTACCCCTGTTGTTTATGGTACTGGCAACGCAGAATCCCCTGGAGCAGTCAGGCACTTACCGACTGCCGGAAGCCCAGCTGGACCGTTTTTTATTTCAGATCATTCTTGATTATCCCGATCTGGAACAGGAAATTGAAATCTCCCGACGGGCCCGAAAAGCCCATGAAGGCCATGTAGAAGAAGGTCTGACTGCAGTGCTTAAACCGGTTGAAATTCTGGCCTTAAGAGAGCAGGTTAATGAAATTTTTATTGATGAAAAAATTGAGCGGTATGCGGTTGAAGTCGTGACGGCCACCCGTAATCTTTCTAAGTACCTGCCTCAATGGGGTGACATGATACAGACCGGTGCATCGCCCAGGGCCTCTATTGCACTGCTCAGATCCGCTATGGCCAGAGCCTTTCTTGATGATCGTGACTATGTGATACCGGAGGATATAATAGAGCTGGCAGGTGATGTATTGCGTCATCGAATAGTACTGGACTTTTCAGCCCAGGCTGAGGATATTAATGCGGATACTATTATCAGTAGTCTGCTCAATATCATTAACCAACCCTGAACATCTGTTGCCTTTCTTTTAATTCCTGAGCTGATATCTTAAATATGGCTTTTTTCCCCGGACACTCCTTGCTCACACAAAACCTGCTCAGTGATTCGGAAATTAGTCAGCTTATTCAACTGGCGGGTAAACCACTTGATAGTGTTTATCAAAAGCCCTTAAAATCTCTTCAAAGTGGTGAAACCGTTTCCTCCAATATTGGATCCGGCTCTGATTTTGCAGAAGTTCGAGCCTATTATCCCGGAGATGATCCCCGAATTATTGACTGGCGGGCCACTGCCCGATCGACGGCACCTCTGGTCAGAACATTTCATAGTGAATTATCCCGTCCCCTGTGTATTTTACTGGACCGCTCCGCTTCCATGCGTTATGCCACACACAGTCGTCTTAAAGCGGCTCAGGCTCTGCGTCTTGCGGTTCTTCTCAGTGCACAGGCCATAAAGGAACAGCGACAGGTTGCCTTTATCATCCTGGACAGCAAATATCACTGGCTGCCAGCACAGTCTGGTCTTAACAGTCTTAAAACCATGCTCAGACAGGCCAATCAACCATGTCCTCCAGATCATTCTGGCCATGAACCTGACTGGCTGCATATCTTTTCCGGCATAAAACAACATATTGAGCAGGGCAGTGATCTGATTTTATTATCTGATTTTAATTCCCTGAAGCAGCAGCATAAAAAATCACTGCAGGCACTGGGTCATTACTGTGCCTGTCAGGCATTCTGCATTCAGGATCCGTCAGAACAGAGGGTGAATTTTAGCAGCGATATTGAGCTGGCCTGGAAGCAATCCACCTTTAATCTTACAAAATCTCAGCAGCCGCTGTTAAACCAGTTAATTGATGCACGTTTTGAAATGCTCATTCATTTGTTTAAGCAATCCTCTGTTGATTTCAGCCTGGTTTCTACTGTGCAGGACAATCTAAATCCACAACGGCTGGCAAATTAGTATGCGGGTTTCTCAGGCTGACAATCTGGCTGATATTATTATTCCGCAATTACCTTCCGGTATAGTATTCAGTACAACATCCATATTGCTGATGGCCTTATCTTTTACTGCTGTACTGCTGTTGTTCTTCTGGTATTACAAAACAGTTTATATGAATCCCTGGCGATCTCTGGAACAGCAGTTAATAAAACAAAGTATCAGTCCAGTTAAAGCAGCTGATCAGCTTGCTGAATTACTAAGAGCTGTAGAGCATAATAAAAAAACTGAAATAAATCATTTTCAGTCAGAACTGGACAGATTACGCTTTAAAAAGCAGCCACCCAGGCCTGAGCAGATCCTCCTGCTGTTACAGAGAATTAAGCACTATGTCTGAGTTTGGTTTTAAACAGGAAATCTGGCTGTATTTTATACCCATAATCTGGCTGCTCTGGTATAAATTCAGAACAGTGAATGTAATATGGCCCCGATGGCTGCCCTCAATAACCATTCATTATCCTTTACTTAATTCCCTGGGTGCTGAAACTCTGCAGCATGAAAAAAAACAGATGCATTTCAGACAGCATAATGTCCTGCTGTCAGTATTGTTCAGTTTATTGCTACTGGCCCTGGCACAACCTGTTCAATATACCGGACAGCTTGCTGAAAGAGATAATAAACAGCCCATTGATATGGTGCTTGTAATAGATACAGCTTTGTCCATGAGTTTAAGTGATTACCTGATTAATAATAAGCCTGTCAGCCGTATTGGCTTTGCCAGAAAAGAACTTTCGGAGGCACTTGACTCTTATACGGGGGAGCGCTTTGCTCTGCTTATATCCGGGAATCCACCGGCATTATGGCTGCCGCTGACAAAGGATATTAAGGTTGTTAAGCATGAGATAGGGCGAATAACCACTTTTCTTGGCGGCCGTATTTCAGACATGGGGGCCACACTCAGGCTGATTGAAAAACAGTTTGCTAATAAGAATAAAAACACTAGAAATAGTTCGGATAATGCACAGGTGGCTATTATTATCTCCGATGGCGGCACTCAGGTAGGTGATATCTCACCGCAGACGGCGGCTGAACAATTAGCAGAAAAAGGTTTTACTGTTTATGTTATAGCCGTCGGTTCGGTACAGCCTGAAAGTGCAGTATTAAATACCAGTAGTCTGCTCTATGAGCCTGCTAATCTGGATGTGCTAACAAAAGTAGCAAAAGCGGGTAAGGGACAGCTTTTTCATGCCCGTGACCATAATGACTTTAAACAGGCCATGGCTACCATTGTGCAGTTACAACGTACATCACTTCAGCAGTCTGAAACGAGGACTGATGATAACCACTCTGTCGATAATAAAATAACTCAGCCCTGGTATTATATTCCTTTGCTTGCAGCTATGTTGATTCTGTTGTTTCTTGCTGTACGCTATTCACAGGGGAGCAGAGATGTTTCCTGAAGGGATTTACTGGTATTTACCCGTTGCTTTAGTGCTGATTTTAGTTCCGTTACTGGTATTGTTCGGAATTTATTTTAAACAGAGAACACGCTGGCAGCAGATTGCAGATACACAATTTTTACCCTGGCTGCAGGCTGATTCAGGCAAACTAAAATTGACACCTCGCCTGCTGTTCTTAAGTGCGGCCTGGCTGATGTTCTGCCTGGCGCTTGCCGGCCCCAGGACAGTCCAGTGGGTACCGCCGGCCTTATTACAACAAAGCTCCACAGTCAGAGTCTTAGTGGATTTTTCCCAGTCTATGCAGGCCATAGACAGCAGTCAGAGCCGTATTGCCCAGGTTCAGCAGCAGTTACAGCAGTGGACAGGCGTATTACCGGAACAGACTAAAGTGGGGCTGTCTATTTTTGCCGGTCAGCCCCATACACTGCTTATTCCCACCAGGGATCAGAATTTACTGAACCATTTTATCAGCCAGTTGAGTAATTTTCGGCCTCCGACTAATGGCAATAATCTGGCTTCAGCTATGGAGGATAAGGAATATGATAAAAATAAGAATACTTCACATACCTATCTGCTGTTATTCAGTGATGGCGATTTAGGTAAAACTGCTCTGGAGAAAGCTCTTAAACGCATTACTAAGGTTAAAGACAATTATGAAAACATAGTTATTATTGGAGTGGGTGGTGATGAAGCCGTCACTATTCCACAGGGATTTAATTATAGTCTGACTCATAACGGGGTAGTTGTGGTGAGCAGACGTCATAGTGAAAATATACAACGACTGGCTCAGGCAGCAAAAGGGAAGTATTACCCGTTAGAAGCCATCAATAAACTGTCACTGCGGGAAATTCTGAATATTCCACGACCTGAAATTAAGGGTAAGGATTTTAATCAGGTTCTATGGCACGAATGGTTTTATATCCCGCTGCTGCTGGGCGGACTTCTCTTACTGTTAGCCCTGCGTTTTACCGGTTCAGCATCAAAACTTATGATGATCAGTTTAATATTACTAC
>JALVDE010000440.1 GCA_027009375.1 Gammaproteobacteria bacterium | reverse complement strand
AGTGGCACCGCCCCAGACTTCCAGGGACCAGAAACCAATGTTATTGAGTTTTTCGCAGATGGGCAGCATGTCTTCGGTACGCATGCGGGTGGCTATTAAAGACTGGTGACCGTCTCTTAATACTGTTTCAGTAACGCGCGTTTTTCCCATAATAGTTTCCTGATGCTGTTACATGCCCTGATAGGCAGCAATGGCGGCGGCAAATGCCAGAGCCAGATGTTGTTGTGAACATTTTACGGAATAATTGACCAGTTCAGGGTGTTGTTCCACAAAACTGGTATCAAAATGACCGCTGACAAAATCAGCGGATTTTAGAATACTCATTTGATAGGGGATGGTGGTTTTTACTCCATAAACGCCCATATCTTTTAATGCCCGTTTGGCCCGTTGAATGACTTCATCCCATTCCAGTGCCCAGACAATCAGTTTGGCACACATCGAATCATAATAGGGCGGGATCTCATAACCGGTGTAAATGGCTGCATCGGTACGAATACCCGGACCACCGGGCGCAAAATAGCGGGTAATGCGGCCATAACTGGGCAGAAAATCATTTTTAGGATCTTCGGCATTGATCCTGAACTCCATGGCATAGCCGCGGATCTGTATGTCCCGCTGCTGATAGCGCAGGGGCATATTGCTGGCAATACGAAACTGTTCCTGGACGATGTCTATACCGGTGATCTGTTCGGTAATGGTATGTTCCACCTGCAGGCGGGTATTCACTTCCATAAAATAAAACTGATCATTTTCATCCATTAGAAATTCCACAGTGCCTGCATTGGTATAACCGGCAGCTTTTGCTGCTTTAACGGCCAGCTCCCCTATGGTGTTGCGCTGCTGCTCATTCAGCTGCGGAGAGGGGGCTATTTCAATCAGTTTCTGGTGTCTGCGCTGAATAGAACAGTCACGTTCAAACAGGTGGATAACATTGCCGTGCTCATCGGCCAGGATCTGCACCTCAATGTGTTTTGGATTGACCACACATTTTTCCAGAAACACATCCGCCGATCCAAAAGCTTTGGTGGCTTCAGAAATCACTCTGGGAAAATTATGCTTCAGTTCGGTTTTATTATGGCACAGCCGAATGCCGCGGCCGCCGCCCCCAGAGGTGGCTTTTAACATAACTGGATAGCCAATCTTTTCAGCCACACTCAGGGCTTCATGAATATCTGCCAGATTGCCGTCACTGCCGGGCGTTACCGGCACGCCGGCGGCAATCATAGTGGCACGGGCCTGAGTTTTATTGCCCAGTTTTTCAATGACATCGGAAGTGGGACCGATAAACTTAATATTGCGGCGTTCACAGATACGGGCAAAAAGCGGATTTTCAGATAAAAATCCATAACCGGGGTGAATGGCATCGCAATCTGAAGCCAGGGCAATATTCACCAGTCTGTGGGCATTGAGATAACCACTGACGGGATCAGGACCCAGAGAATAGGCTTCATCGGCTTTTTTGACATGCAGGGCGTTTCGATCGGCTTCAGCATACACCGCTACTGAAGTAATGCCCATCTCGGCACAGGCGCGAATAATCCGTACTGCAATTTCCCCGCGATTGGCTATCAGTATTTTTTTTATCACCTGAATTCTCGTTAATGTGCTGTATCAGTTTATAAAATATTGGCTTACAAAGTCCGTTTTTTCAAGCTGCCAGGTAGATAGTTAGAATAATAATACAGTTCAATGTTAAATATACGATTTTAGAGTATAATTCAGGGTGTTTAATTTTTGCTAAAAATGTAAACCTAAACTATATTAAATTGTATATTTTATTGTTGCCCATTTCCCCGCTTCAGTATTTATTTTTATCAGGCCATTAAATAGCCTGGCTATTTTCAAGCCAGTTTTATATTTTTGATAACCCCTGTGCCAGAACAATGACTGCACTGAATGGTTAGTTTAACAAACTGGTTTATTTTTTACTGTAACATTTTTACTGAAATAAACCGATGAATAAATTTATAGAACAGATAAAACAATGTAAAAGCAAAGGTAAAATATTCGTTATTAGTCTTGTTTTTCTGCTTTCCCTGGCTTTTTTACTGGCATTTTTTTCCTACCAGGATTATAGACGTTTTTTATCATTTCAAGAGGATATTGCTTCTCAATCCATCAGCGGTGCCGCCAATAATATTACCACTTATATGGACAGTCTTAAAATATCATTGAATATCTACCTTGATGGTCATCAGGAACAGCTGGCTGGCCTATTAAATTCTCCGGATAATGGTTCAGTACACCAACAGATAGAACAGCAGTTATCTCATTATTTTCAGAATTTTTATACTTTTACCATTGCTGATAATAGCGGTCAGTTACTGTTTGATGATTTTGGAGAAAAAGTGGGAGGGGCCTGCCGTAAGGATATTCATGAATTTGCTTTATCACATGATAAAGTTGATGCCTATATTCATCCTGGACCGACTCTGTACCATTTTGATGTAATGCAGAACTGGCAATATAAACAGCAAAATATCATATTTTTTGTCAGTTTTGGTCTGCAGCATATCTCTTATTTATTACAAAATGCCCAGTTACCCGGTCACAGGCTTATATTGCTGAGAAGTGACCGCCCCGGTCTGGTGGAAGTGACAGCCCAGGACACTCATTCCAGAAATCCAGAGCAAATCTACCTTTCTCAGTTACAGGATGGACAGTTATTATCAAGTAAACCGGTTGCCGGCACTCGCTGGTTATTGGTGGATATTATGGAACATTCATTGACTTCAGAGCATATTTACAATCTTATCTATGTGGATCTCATGGTGTTTTCTGTTTTTCTAATTATTTTTGTTTTAATGATATGGCATTTAATGCAGGAGGAAAACAAACGTTATATGGCTGAACAGGAACTAAAGCAGTCTCATTCACAACTGGAAAAGAATGTGCAGGCTCGAACGGAAGACCTGCGGCATAATATGAAAAAACTGCAACTGGAAGTTGAAAAAAACACTAAGTTATCCAGTGCCATAGAACAAACCGGTGATATTATTGTTATTACAGATAAAAACGGGATAGTTGAGTATGTTAATCCCACCTTTGAAAAAATTACTGGCTATAAACATACAGAAGTTATAGGCACAAACCTTAAAATTTTAAACTCAGGTCAGCAAAGTCAGGAATTTTATCAGACAATGTGGACCAAATTAAATAACGGCCTGATTTTTCATAGTATTTTTATTAACCGCAAAAAAGATGGTCAGGTCTATCATGAAGAAAAAACCATCAGTCCCATTCGTAACAGGCAGGGGGAAATTACTCATTTTGTTGCGACTGGAAAAGATATGACGGAAAAAGTCCGTACTGAACAGCATATACAACATCTTGCCTATCACGATGCACTGACTAAATTACCGAATCGTCTGTTATTTCAGGATCGTCTCAAACATGCTATGACACAGTCACTGCGTTGCCATACTATTCTTGCAATCCTCTTTATCGATCTGGATAAATTTAAAATAATCAATGATAGTCTGGGTCATGCAACAGGTGATGTGGTTCTTCAGGAAATTTCTGAACGGCTGAAAAAAACTGTCCGTGAAAGCGATACTATTGCCCGGCTGGGCGGTGATGAATTTGCTCTGGTGCTGGAAAATAACAGTAATATTAATGAAATTATTACCATAATCAAACGCATACTTAATCAAGTAAAATTACCGGTTATTTATGGTGAGCATCAGTTACATACCACAGCCAGCATTGGTATTACTCTTTTTCCATTTGAAGACAATACCATGGAGGATTTATTAAAGCAGGCAGATATTGCTATGTATCATGCTAAAAATACGGGCGGCAATAACTTTCAGTTTTACTCTACCAGTATGGGAGAAACAGCTGGGCGACGTATGAGACTGGTCAGTCGGTTACGGGGTGCTCTGGAAAGAAATGAGTTTAATTTACATTATCAGCCAAGAATTAATTTAAAAAACGGTAGGGTTACCGGTGCTGAGGCATTGTTACGCTGGTCTAACCCTGAACTGGGAAATATATCTCCGGTTGAATTTATTCCTCTTCTGGAAGAGTCCGGACAAATTGTTGAAGTCGGGAAATGGGTGTTTGAACAGGCCTGTATAGAATTTGGGCAACAACAGAAACATTTACGTCTTGCAATAAACTTATCTCCCAGACAGTTTTCTGATCCATTTTTAATACAGGATATTGAAAATATATTAATGAATACGGGCTGTAACCCTTTTCAACTGGACATTGAGGTTACTGAAAGTCTGCTGGCTGAAGATCATGATCAGTTGCTTAAGAAGTTAAATGCTTTTCATAATAAAGGTATTAAAATCTCGATAGATGATTTTGGTACCGGTTATTCATCTCTGAGTTATTTAAAAGATCTGCCCATAGATTGCCTTAAGATTGATCGCTCTTTTGTTACAAACCTGGAGTTAGAACCCGATAATATTAAACTGATTAGTGCCATAGTATCCATGGCTCATAGCCTCAATATGACTGTGGTAACCGAAGGTATTGAAACAGAGGCACAACTTGAAATTTTAAAACAGAAACACAGTGAAGAAGGGCAGGGTTATCTGTTTTCTCGTCCATTGCCTATTGATGAATACCTTGAATGGATTAATATCTATAATGCTCAGCTGGAGAGTGATATAAGTTATTTACCTGAATAAAAGTAATAATTATTACGATTTGTTAATAACCATTATTTTGACAGGTTTACCTATACTTAATGAGTTGATTTTTTACTTTTTATAAAATTTCAATTAAATCAGCAAAGATTTTGACAACAATATTCAAAAACCTTAAAATAGGGGATTATCCTGAATGGTTTCAAGAGCCTGTTCAAGGTTGTTTGAAAGTGGCTTGTATTAAATTACTTGTAATAACGGCCTGAAAGACATCAGAACGGCTTAAAACGGCGGCTAAATGGCAGAACGCATACCACAGCGAATTGATCATTATCGATATACCGATAAAGGGGTAACTCTTGAAGGAGTAATCAGTCCACAGGAGTCTGAAAAAGATCTGCTGCGTTTGAATGAGTCAATTATCGAGCCTCATGGCGATATTCATTATCACCTTGAATTTGATAAGGATAGACTGGATAATCGCTTTGTTAACGGTCATGTTGATGCGAAAGTCGTTATGCAGTGTCAGCGTTGTATGGAAAATTTTACTCTGGCTCTGGATTGTGATGTATCCATCGCTTTTGTGCATGATGATTTTGAACAGAAAAAAGCTGAAGACTCCGGTTATGATGTTTTCTGGCTGAATAAAAAAGAACTTTTTGATCCAAGAGTTCTGATTGAGGATGAGCTGTTGCTGGCATTGCCGCAGTTTGCTATGCATCCCGAATCGGATTCTGAAACTGGCTGTCATATACAGTTAGATTTTCCAGCCGATAAACCGGTGGCACCTGCCGATAATCCGGATATGGGTTCAGGTGTAGAGCAAGATAAGCAGGAGGATGATAATCCTTTTGCTATATTAAAACAGTTAAAGAAATAAACGGGAATTTAACCTCCCGTTTTGTTAAGTTTTATATAGTTTAATTTTAGTTATTTGAGGAAAAACTAATGGCAGTTCAAAAAAACAAATGTACTCCGGCTCGTCGTGGCATGCGTCGCTCCCATGATTCTCTGAGTAATCCTACGTTATCAATCGATCCTACCAGTGGTGAAACTCATCGTCGTCATCATGTGACTGAAGATGGTTACTACAAGGGTCAAAAGGTTATTAACAGGTAATTTAAATATTAATACTTTTATTTCCTAATTTTGCTTAATGTTGGATGTTAAAATTAATTCAGTGATTTTGTCTGCCAACGAGCAAATAAACATAAATATTAACGGATTTATTGCCTGTTTCTAAAACAAAGCCTCAGAATGTTTCTGGGGCTTTGTTTTTTCCTTTACCATGAACACATTAATGATAAACAAACAAAACACCAGCACAATTGCTATAGATGCCATGGGCGGAGATATCGGACTGGATGTTACCATACCGGCCGCTATTAATATTGCCAGGGAATATCCGCGCCTGAAAATTATTCTGGTGGGTGACGAATCGTCTATAAACGCTAAACTACAGAGCTGTTCTGCGGATGTTCGCGCCCGCCTGACCATTCAGCATACCACCCAGGTCGTGGGTATGGATGAAAAACCGGCTTCTGCATTACGCGGTAAAAAAGACTCCTCTATGCGTGTGGCTATTAACAAGGTTAAGGCCAAAGAGGCAGATGCCTGTGTCAGTGCCGGTAATACCGGTGCCTTAATGGCAACTGCCCGTTTTGTTCTTAAAACCATTCCGGGCATTGACCGCCCGGCTATCTGTTCGGCCATTCCTACTCAAACTGGTCATACTCATATGCTGGATCTGGGTGCGAATGTAGAGCTTTCAGCGGATCATCTGCTGGAATTTGCAGTTATGGGCTCGGTTCTGACTACCGCCATTGATGATATACAAAACCCCACTATAGGTCTGCTCAATATCGGTCAGGAAGCAATGAAGGGCAATGAGCAGGTACAGCAGGCAGCCGGCCTGATTTCAAACAGCACCCTGAACTATTACGGCTTTATTGAAGGTGATGATATCTATAAGGGGGTAGTGGATGTTGTGGTTGCTGACGGTTTTGTGGGTAATATTTCCCTTAAAACTTCTGAAGGGGTGGCCAAAATGATTATTTACTATATAAAGCAGGAATTTAATCGCAACTGGCTGACCAGACTGGCAGGACTCATTGCCATGCCGGTATTAAAAGCCTTCAAGAGTAAAATTGATCCCAGAATATATAATGGTGCCAGCCTGCTGGGTTTAAGAGGTATTGTGGTTAAAAGTCATGGCGGTGCGGATGTGTTTTCTTTTACTAATGCTATCCGGGTGGCCATAATGGAAGTGGAAAATAATGTTCCGGAAAAAATCAGCAAGGTTTTACAGGAAACTCTGATTGAGCAGTCAACAGAAAAAGAAATTGCTTAATAGCAACTTAATATAGCAAAAAGTTACAACATAACCAGAATAACAACAATTAAAAAATATTCAAACTTAGACATAAATCAGAAAGCAGCCGTTATTTATATGATATAATCGGTTGTTTCTATTTATTATTTTACAGGCTTAAGGCTTTTTAGATGTATTCTCGTATTATGGCAACCGGCAGTTATCTGCCAGAAAAAGTATTGACCAATCACGATCTGGAAAAAATTGTGGATACCTCGGATCAATGGATAACTGATCGTACCGGTATTAAGAAAAGACATATTGCCGATGAGGATCAGACGACCTGTGATCTGGCAGAAGAAGCCGCCAGAAGTGCCATTGAGCAGGCCGATATTGACCCTCAGTCCATAGACCTTATTATTGTTGCCACCACGACGCCTGACCTGGTTTTTCCAAGTACCGCCTGTTTATTACAGCAGCGTCTGGATATTC
>JALVDE010000439.1 GCA_027009375.1 Gammaproteobacteria bacterium | reverse complement strand
CGGAAATTTTTTCTTTATGATCTGAATTAATCCCCCAGTGTATTGAGGCTTCATTTAACCACCACTCAATGGTATCCAGCTCAGTATTAGTAAAACCGAATTTAATCTGTATGGCAGGTAAGCGCAGATAATCCATTATCTTGCTGACTTCAAAACGGCTATCCGGCAATTGCAGAAGATCAATAAAAGCCGCAATTAAGGGTTCAGAATTCATCAGGGTTCGGTCGGCAATAGAACAGGGCAGCCTGGGATGCTCGTCATACTGTTCGCTGTCATAACTGCTACGGAAAACCGCTTCGATATAAGGCGCATAATCTTCAATGGCAGGACACAGAACAATAATATCCCGGGGTTTCAGATCAGGATCCGCATTAAACTGATGCAGTAAATAATCATGTAATGCCTGTATTTCTCTCAGCTCACTATGACCGGAGCGGATCACCAGCGACTGTCCATGATCTTCTGGTACTTCAGACTCTTCCGGCTCTGCCAGATTTAAAATATCTCTTTGTACCCGAGCTAACAGGGTATCTTTTGTCTGTTTTAAAGTGTCCTGATCAAAGGCTTCATCAAAAGCACTGATCTCATAGCCCTTAACCTCCTGCAAGAGGTTAAAAAAATCTTTACCCTGCTGTCCCAGGTTAGCAAGCAATGAATTTCTTGACTGGACACTCTCATCTTCATTTAACCAGAGTTCCAGTTTATTCTCCCGTTGTTGACGGGCTAAAGTCTTGTCACTTTGTATATCCCCCCAGAACTCAACACAGGGGTTTAGATAAAACAGATGGATATTACATACTGAAGCCAGAGCTTCAAAAAATGACAGGGATTGAGGTGCCATGGTATTAACAGCAAAAATCATAATCTGCCGGGGTAGTTGATTTCCAGAGTAGTCAGCCATGGCGGCAATGGCCTTTTTCTGTAAGCTGACTGGATGACAAGGTTCTTCAGCAACCAGTTCGCACCACAGCCAGGCCTGCCATTGTTCTGTTTCCTTATCAATATCAGGCTCATTAGTAATAAACTGATTATTTTCCCACAATTCCAGCCAGTCAGGACGAAACATCATATATTGTTCAAACACATCCCCCATCCGGCTTGCCAGCTGATAGCGTTTTAAAGGATCAGCACTACCGTTTTCATCCATCCAGTATTGTCTGGCCGGCTTACATAGAGGATTATTCAGAAATGAATCCTGCGACATTAAGGCATCAATTCGCCAGCTTAGAATTTCTCTTTTATAGGGCGACTGGCGGGGAACTTCATCACCCAGAAACATTCTTGCTATATCCCAGATAAAACCGACCGGCATCCGAAACTGATAATTCATGGCAATACCCTGATGTTTTGCCAGTTCCAGGTTAAGCCAGTGCTGCATGCCCTTGCTTTCAACCAGAACAATATCAGGACTCAGAACATCCTTAATTTCAGATGGATCATTGCTTCGATAGTGCTGTACCGCCTTTAGCAGGAGCACCAGATCTTCCATTTTGTTTGACGGATAAACAGTCAGCACATTTCACCTGTTTAGTGAATTTTGACAGGATTAAGCCGGTAATGTCCGGGTTGAATAAGTTTGTATGAATTAAAACATAAAAATGCACACATTTTAAAGCATATAATCACATTTTTGTACAATATTCATTTTTTGAGTAAACATAAAGGATTAAATGCCTGATTCTGGCTGAAAACTGGAAGCTGATACTTTTCTTTCAACCGCTAACCAAGTTAAATAATCAATCACATCCTGCTGATACAAATCCTGATAGTAAGGTGTTTCAGGCCACCCATAAAGTAAGAACT
>JALVDE010000438.1 GCA_027009375.1 Gammaproteobacteria bacterium | reverse complement strand
GCCTGAATTATACAGATCAGCCCGGCGCTGAACATCTTTATCGCCATAACCCAGAGTATCACCTATCTGTTTGGTGAACATCTGGTCAAAAATACCCGGCATGCCCATACCCGGCATCTGGGTGGCATTTTCTGAACGAGGTGACCAGAGTTCCCGGTTATACTGTACCTGGGCATTCTGCAGAGCTGCAACGGCCTGGTCGTATTGAGCAACAGCGGCCTTGCGTTTGGCCAGCAGATTTTCGTCACTGATAGTCACCAGCAAGGTACCTGCAGTAAAACTGTCGCCCTCATCACCGGCAATGTACTCAACTCGTCCGGGCATCTGTGCTGACAGAGTAACCTCCTTATAAGGCACCACACTGCCCCCCAGATAGACATGCTCGACGTCTTTATGTGATCCAACTTCAATAATCTCGCTGGATAAAGCCTCCCCGCCTACCAGTAAACCAATACTTAAAACAAATATGCCGCTAAAGCGCCTCAACATCACTTATTACCTTTTATTATATGATCTGGTTTATATCCAATAGCTGTCAAAATAACAGCACTACCCTGAATTTAGAATTTATTCTGATTTTTATTAACTTTTTATATTAATTTTTTAACTTTGAATATTAAAAATATGTATTGTTTAGATAATATACGAATAATATCTAAAATATACCTGTATTACATCATTTTTTATTTATCAGGCGCATAAACAATACTGAAACTACTAAATTTATTATTTTTTTTATCTTTTTACAAGAATGAGAACGAATATAACCAGGTACTTCCAGCTTTTTCAACCAACAGTTTTTAGTCTTGAGCTAAAGAAGAAGTTTTCCTGTCTTTATTATCAATTGCCGAAAAATCTATAAATTTATTTTTTTATATGCCAGATTTTTATTTAAGCAGCAACACTTTTATAAATTAGATATTTAAAACCATCAAATATAATAATATTCTAATTAAAGTAATTAAATTTCTTTCTCAATTCTCTTAGTAAGAATATTAATCAGTTCTAATAATAGACTCTATTAGGGAATACCCTAGATTTAACAGTTGTCCATATGTGGATTTTTCTGTTTCAGAATGATATTTTGCCTGCAATCAATACAGATACTTAATAATTAAGGAGATATAACCATGCCCTGTCTGATACTCAATACCAGTCAAACTCTGGATGAACAACTGAAAAATAATGTCTGCCTGGCCGTTTCAGCCAGAACAGCCGACCTTCTCGGTAAGCCGGAAAGCTATGTAATGGTATTGATTAAAGATCAACAGACCATGAGTTTTGCCGGTAGTACAGAACCCACTGCTTATATTGAATTAAAAAGTCTCGGCTTACCAGAAAACCAGACGACCGAACTGTCCCGGCAATTATGTGAACACATAGCTGAACTGATAAATGTACCGCAAAACCGTATTTATATTGAGTTCAGCAGTCCTGAACGGCATATGTGGGGCTGGGATGGGCGTACTTTTTAGTATTCTGAATGCTTTAAATACGTTAAAATACGGCTTTTAATATAATAGCCCCTGTACCTGCAGACAGTTATAGTCAGGTACACCGGGTAATGGCATATTTAGTCACATAACCTGAAGAAGTTTATTAATGCGTACATCACAATTTTTATTGCCCACACTGAAAGAATCTCCCACCGATGCAGCTATTGTCAGTCACCAGTTAATGCTGCGCGCCGGTATGATCCGCAAACTGGCTTCCGGCCTGTATTCCTGGTTACCCCTGGGGCTGCGGGTTCTGAGAAAGGTTGAGCAGATTGTACGCGAGGAAATGAACCATGCGGGTGCTCAGGAATTATTAATGCCGGCAGTACAGCCGGCAGAACTATGGCAGGAAACCGGACGCTGGCAGCAGTACGGTCCTGAATTACTGCGGGTTACCGACCGTCACAACCGGGAATTCTGTATCGGTCCCACTCACGAAGAAGTCATTACTGATCTGGTGCGCTATGAACTAAAAAGTTATAAACAGTTACCGGCAACCTTTTATCAGATCCAGACCAAGTTTCGTGATGAAATCCGGCCTCGTTTTGGCGTTATGCGTGCCAGGGAATTTATAATGAAGGATGCCTATTCCTTCCACACATCCCAGCAATGCCTGCAGCAGACTTACGATACTATGTACGACTGTTATTCCCGTATCTTTTCCCGCCTGGGACTGGATTTTCGTGCGGTACAGGCTGATACCGGTTCTATTGGTGGTAATGCTTCCCATGAGTTCCATGTCCTGGCAGAGTCCGGCGAAGATGCCATTGCCTTCAGTACTGAAAGTGACTATGCCGCTAATATTGAAATGGCCGAAGCGATTTGTACTGATGAGCGTCAGCCACCCACTCAGGAAATGGCGACTGTAGATACGCCCAAACAGCATAGCATTGATGAAGTCAGCCAGTTTCTTAAAGTAGATAAAAAGCAGATCCTTAAAACCCTGCTGGTCAAAGCCAGTGAAGACAGTGAAGCCGACATTATTGCCCTGGTGTTACGCGGTGATCATGATCTGAATGAAATCAAGGCCGAAAAACTGGCAGACATTCAGGCACCCTTATGCTTTGCCAGCGATGAAGAAATCAGGGCGGTAGCCGGTTGTGATGCCGGTTCTATCGGTCCCGTCGGTTTAAGCATTCCGGTTATTGTGGATCGCAGTGCCGCCGCCTGCAGTGATTTTGTCTGCGGTGCTAATAGCAACGGCCAGCATCTGACCGGTGTTAACTGGGAACGGGATGTGCCTTTAGGTACGATTGAAGATATACGCAACGTGGTGGACGGTGATCCCAGTCCGGACGGTAAAGGTATACTGAATATCAAGCGCGGCATTGAAGTGGGCCATATCTTTCAACTGGGCACCAAATATTCCCAGGCCATGAATGCCACGGTATTATCAGAAAACGGTAAGGCTGAGATAATGACAATGGGCTGTTACGGTATTGGGGTTTCCCGCGTAGTGGCTTCTGCCATTGAACAGAACCATGATGATAACGGTATTATCTGGCCTGACAGCATTGCCCCGTTTAAAGTTGCTATTGTGCCCATGAATATGCATAAGAGTGACAGAGTTAAACAGACTGCAGAAAAGCTTTATGCCGATCTGAATAATGCTGGCATTGAAGTATTATTTGATGATCGCAAGGAACGTCCCGGGGTCATGTTTGCTAATATGGAACTGGTCGGCATCCCTTATCGTATTGTGATTGGTGAACGCAGCCTGGATAAGGGTGTGCTGGAATTTAAAGGCCGTACTGACAGTGAAGCCAGGGAAATTGCAATAGACGATATTGTCAGTTATGTTCAGAGCCTCCAGGCAAACACTCTTGGCTAGTGTCCATCCGAAAATTGCCTTCCTGGCAATTTTCCGGAAGGTTAATTACAGTCGCAGACTGGTTCAGTTGTTTTCCTGTTTAGTCCTTGTGCTTTTTGCCGGTCTGCTTACCGCATCAGTTCCGGCCGCTGAACCTGCCTCAAAAACCGTTATGCAGAAAAACGGTTACCGAACCCCGGTAGATGAAAAACTAAAAGAATTACTGATTGAAGCCATTGAAGATACATCCGGTTTTACCGATCGGTTTGATGCCGAAGTCTGGCTGCTGGATATGTCCACCCGCATGGCACAGCAGGTACCGGATCCGCAGGAACGCATGGAAATATTAAAGCATGTCCACCAGGAAGCCACCCGTGCCGAACTGCAGCCGGAGCTGGTATTATCAGTTATCGAAGTAGAAAGTAATTTTGACCGTTATGCTATTTCCTGGGTCGGTGCCCGGGGTCTGATGCAGATCATGCCCTTCTGGTTAAAGGAAATTGGACATCCTAAGGATAATCTATTTGATATTCAGACCAACCTGCGCTTTGGCTGTACTATATTAAGTTATTATCTAAAAATTGAAAAAGGTAATCTGTCCCGGGCCCTGGCACGTTATAATGGCAGCCTGGGGAAAACCCATTACCCTGAAAAAGTATTCAGGGCAATGAATAATAAATGGTTTAAGGCGGATTAAAGCTATAAAGTTATATAGCCACTTTCCAGACGGACACTACATTATTTAGGTTTCACATCCTTTTCTGTCATACAGGCATCCAGATCTTTCAAAATGCCATTTTCCACACTATAGATCCAGCCATGTACTGATAATTCTTTACCGGCATTCCAGGCATCCTGAATAATGGTGGTATTACATATATTGGTAACCTGTTCCCGCACATTCAGCTCACACAACAGATCCATTTTCTGTTCATGTTCCAGCCCCTTAAACTTATCTTCATTAAAACGAATAACGTCCTTAATGTGACGAAGCCAGTTATCAATCAGGCCATGTTCATGATTCTCCAGAGCCGCCCGAACACCGCCGCAGCCATAATGACCGCAGACGATAATGTGCTTCACATTTAATACCTCAACCGCATACTGCAGTACAGACAGACAGTTAAGATCCGTGTGCACCACAACATTAGCAATGTTACGATGTACAAAAACCTCACCGGGTTCCAGGCGGGTGATTTGATTCGCCGGTACCCGGCTGTCTGAACAGCCTATCCACAGGTATTCGGGAGATTGCTGGTTGGACAGGCGGGAAAAAAATTCCGGATCTCTCTGTTTAACAGAATCGGCCCAGGCACGGTTATTATCAAAAAGATGTTGTAAGCGGTTCAATTTACTATTCCTGTATTTTTGCACGTTTTATCAATTAAGAAGTTCTGTTATTTTCTAACAGATTTTCCAGTTCTTTTACCGCCCTTTGTCCGTATGTTTTTTCCAGCCTTATGTCTAGACCGGCCGCCGCTTTTAAAGTTCACAGAATCGGGCATTTTGTTTTTTTCTGAGGGTACTAACTGATGCTCACCATTGCCGATTAAATCATGCCGTCCCATGACCCTGAGTGCTTCTCTGATCATCGGCCAGTTTTTTGGATCATGATAACGCAGTAATGCCTTATGCAGACGCCGACTGCGCTCGCCTTTGGCTGTCAGTACTTTTTCAGATTTATAGCTCAGCCGTTTTAAGGGGTTACGCTCACTATGATACATGGCCGTGGCCGTGGCCATGGGTGAAGGATAGAAATTCTGTACCTGATCCAGACGAAATTTATTGGCTTTCAACCACAGGGCCAGGTTGACCATATCCTCAATGGTGGAGCCGGGGTGTGCGGCAATAAAATACGGTATCAGATACTGCTCTTTACCCGCTTCTTTAGAAAATTTTTCAAACATCTGCTTGAATTCATAATAGGAGCTGATCTCCGGCTTCATCATTTTACTTAAGGTATTCTGTTCCGTATGTTCCGGTGCTATTTTCAGGTAACCGCCCACATGGTGGGTGACCAGCTCCTTAACATATTCCGGTGAGCGCACGGCCAGGTCATAACGCAAACCGGAAGCAATAAAGACTTTCTTGATGCCGGGCAGTTTTCTGGCCCGCCGGTACAGATGAACCAGCGGCTCATGATCCGTACTCATGTGTTTACAGATGGTAGGATAGACACAGGACAGGCGGCGGCAGGCCGCTTCAATCTGTTTATCATCACAGGCCAGACGCCACATATTGGCGGTCGGACCGCCTAAATCAGAGATATAACCCTTAAATTCAGGTACATGGTCACGAATTTCTTCAATTTCCCGAATAATAGAATCTTCTGAACGGTTCTGAATCACCCGGCCTTCATGTTCAGTAATAGAGCAGAAAGTACAGCCGCCAAAACAGCCGCGCATGATATTAATGGAAAAGCGGATCATCTCATAGGCGGGCATTTTTTTACCGGCATAATCCTTATGCGGCAGACGGGTATAGGGCAGCTCAAACAGCTGATCCAGTTCTTCTGTAGTTAATGGATACGGCGGCGGATTTAACCAGATGTCTTTATTATCATGGCGCTGTACTAATGCCCGGGCATTACCTGGATTCGTTTCCAGATGCAGTACCCGGGACGCATGGGCATAGAGCACCGGATCGGCTTTAACTTTTTCATAGGACGGCAGGCGGATCACACAGCGTCCCCGATCCAGCGTTTTTACGATACTTTTTAAAGGTACGGCAATTGCTTCCTTAGTGGGCACTGAACCATCCGTGCTGCAGGGTGTTTCATCAGTACGCTCATAAGGGCTGACCACGGCATCCACTTTACCCGGCCGATCCACCCGGCTGGAATCAATCTCCATCCAGCCTTTTCTCTCATGCTTGACAATAAAAGCAGTACCGCGGATATTATCCAGCTTATCTATGGCTTCTCCCCGGGACAGGCGGTACGCAATCTCAGTGATCTGCCGTTCACCATTGCCAAATACCAGTAAATCCGCTTTGGAATCAAATAACACCGAACGGCGTACCTTGTCTGACCAGTAATCATAATGGGCAATACGCCGTAAACTGGCTTCTATACCGCCCACGATGACCGGCACATCTGACCAGGCTTCCTTGCAGCGCTGGGTATAGACCGTTACAGCCCGGTCAGGTCGCTTGCCGCCAATATCATCAGGCGTATAAGCATCATCATGACGTAATTTTCGATCCGCCGTATAACGGTTGATCATGGAGTCCATATTGCCTGCAGTGACCCCATAAAACAGATTAGGCCGGCCCAGCTTTTTAAAATCCTCACAGCTGTTCCAGTCCGGCTGATCAATAATACCGACGCGAAAGCCCTGAGACTCCAGCAGACGGCCAATTAAGGCCATGCCGAAACTGGGATGATCTACATAGGCATCCCCCGTCACCAGGATAATATCGCAGGAGTCCCAGCCCAGGGCCTGCATTTCTTCCAGAGTATGAGGCAGATATTCCGACACGCCATAACATTCCGCCCAGTACTTATCATAGGAGAAAATATTCTGTACCGGGGAACGGCTTTTAGCTTTACGAGCAACTTTGGGCATCAGGATAATACTTCATTATTGGTAATATAACCCTGCCACTCAGTCTTTTAAGACTGGGTGGCAGGGCAAAGTTATAATTATTTTACCATAGAGGCAGCAGCACAATGATTATTTGCCTGCTGTCGATTAATTTTTCTGGCAATTAAACCACTTTGAGACAGGTGGACTTCATACCATTGATCCGGTGCCATGGTCATAAATACAGACTGCCCGTATTGTGCATCCAGCAGGGGCAGCCACTGGTATTGTTTTTTTAAAGCCCATAAATCCGGCTGCGGCTGCTGTTCCAGTTTAAATACTGTAGGCAGATTCTGCCGCTGCTGTTCTATGGAACGGTACCGTCCCTGGATGCGATCCAGCTGGTACAGGGCATCCAGTCCCAGCAGGTTAGCCCAGCTATGCCATTTAATAATTCTGGCATCGATCTGCCACTCATCCCCTTTCAGGGTAAACTGACTGCGCCGGCAATCCGGCAAATAAACAACCGATACCTGGTATAACTGTCTGTCCAGTGGTTTTATATGTAACCGGGCTATGGGCGTTTCATGGCTCAAACGGTGATAAACCAGAACATTACTGACCAGTAAACCGCTGATAATAACCAGAAACAAAGCCAGCAGGGTATATAATCCATTACGCAAGCCGGCACTGAACTGTTTGTGTCTGAGTTTTTTAAGCGTACGCAGCAAAAGCCCTGTAGTCACCAGCAGAGCAATCAGCAGCAGGATAATGGACAGAGACTTTAGAGACAGCATTAAGCAAAGGCCGGATATTTATTTGTAGGGATCCGCACCCGGCTGAATATGTTCTTCATCGGGAATGGCCGGATAATGGTATTTGCCCCCGAAAAATAACAGGGGCTCAGGTTCCTTATAAGGATTTTTATACACTTCCAGAACTTCACCTATTACAATCCAGTGATCCCCGCCATCATGCTGCGCAGTGATCTGACAGGCAAACGAAGCGATACAGTCATTTAATCGTGGTGCCCGAAAAGTATCACTAAAATAGCGGTCATAATGTACTTCGTTTTCTATGGTTGTAGTTTTGGCTCCGGCAAAATAATTAGAGACTTCTTCCTGGTGGATCCCCAGTACATTGACCGTAAAATGCCCGCCGTTATAGAGCAGTTCGGAAAAGGCAGCTTTTTTAGAGGGACAGACCAGCAGTTGTATCGGTTCCAGCGACAGGGAACTGACCGCATTGGCTGTCATACAGCGTACCTGTCCTTCATGTTCGATTATCAGTACCGTAACACCCGTAGCAAACAGGCCTATGGTATTTCGGTACTCCTGCACCCGTTCCGGCTGATCATCTGAGAGAGTTGTCATTTTTGTCATTATTAAAGATCCAGCCAGTTTTGAGGTTTAAGATAATTATCGTATAAATCCGCTTCAGCAGAACCGGATTCGGGCTGCCAGTTATAACGCCACTTCACCAGCGGCGGCAGGGACATTAAAATTGATTCGGTTCGACCGCCAGTCTGCAGGCCGAACAGGGTCCCCCGGTCATACACCAGATTAAACTCAACATAACGACCACGCCGGTATAGCTGAAAGTCCCGCTCCCGTTCACCATAGACCGTATTTTTGCGCTTTTCAACAATGGGCAGATAAGCAGGTATAAAATTATTGCCGACATTCTGCATAAAACGGAAGCAATGATCAAAATCACGTTCATTCAGATCATCAAAAAACAGCCCGCCCACACCACGGGTTTCCTGACGATGAGGGAGATAAAAATACTCATCACACCATTTTTTGTATTTAGCATAATAGTGCGGATCAATATCATCACAGCACTGTTTGGCCTGCTGATGCCACTGGATCACATCTTCTCGGAAAGGATAATAAGGCGTTAAATCAAAACCACCGCCAAACCACCAGATGGGATCAGCACCCTCTTTCTGGGCGATAAAAAAACGGACATTTGCATGAGTCGTAGGAATATAGGGATTATGCGGGTGTATCACCAGTGATACTCCCATGGCTTCAAACGAGCAGCCTTCCAGTTCAGGCCGCTTGGCCGTGGCTGAATGAGGCAGAGAATCACCGGTAACATGGGAAAAATTAACCCCGGCCTGTTCAAAAACCCCGCCGTCTGTCAGTACCCGGGTTCTGCCGCCCCCACCGGATTCCCGCCGCCAGTCATCTTCAAAAAAGGTCTGTTGTTTATCTACCTGTTCCAGAGAGCGGCAGATATTGTCCTGTAGAGATAATAAAAAATGCTTTACCGCAGAGGGATCCGGCTGACTCATAATATTCCTTGGTTTCTGGTTATTTAGGTTCAAGTTTGGGGCTAAGAGAATACTTTTCAACAGTGCCAGGCCATAGGATTTATACCATTACTGGCAGACATAAAAAATGCCAGTTTCAGGTTTCCCCGGAACTGGCATCTTTATACAGGACTGCTTTTGGTAAGTTATTATACCATTAACAGCTTATTGTGCTGGCGCTGCTGGTGCAGGTGCAACAGGAGCAGGTGCTGGAGCAGCGTATGGGTAACCGCCGCCGTATGGCTGCTGGTAATAAGGCTGTGGGTAACCGCCATAAGCTGGAGCTGGAGCACCATAAGCTGGAGCAGGAGCACCATAACCATAGCCAGGACCACCGTAACCATAAGCTGGTGCACCATAACCGTAACCACCATAACGATAATAGTCATCATCATCGTCATCAAATACGTCTTCCATTTCTTCCATCCAGTATCTTGGATCCCACTCATCGTATGGGTTACATCCAGGGATTTTACCGTATGGGCCCCAGCATTCATAATCATCATCGCTTCCCCACCAGGACGCGCTTGCATTGCTGGCAACACCCATGATGAAAGCTGTAAAAACTGATACTGCAATTAACTTTTTCATATCCATCTCCTTACTTTTCGCTTTATTATTTTAAAACAAACTACTCTCTCTAAACAATATACTATGAATAACACTCTGCAAACAACTATATATCAAAAACAACTATATGAATAAGATGCTGGTTAAGCTGTCATTAAATAGTAAATCATAATATATCATATTTCTAATATAGCTTTCAATTGCTTTTGTATAATATTGATGTTTTTTTGTGCATAGGGCTGTTTCGGTTCCCTGCCCCAGACCACACCCGGCCAGTAGGGATCGGTTTTAAAGCGGCCTATAATATGAATATGCAGCTGCGCTACGATATTACCGATAGTGGCAATATTTAACTTATCCACCGGATATTCCTGTTTAATATAAGTGGAAATTTGATTAATCAGACTCATTATCTGCTGCTGTAAGGACTCATCCAGCTCATATAATTCTGTTTTATCCGTTTTAGGCACCAGAATAAACCAGGGAACCAGGGCATTATTTAATAACAGCAGAATAAAATTTTCTGATTCATCCAGAATAAAACAGTCATCTTTCAGTCGCTGATCCAGTTTGAATTCAGACATAGTGTTTCCTTTGCTGTAATTTCATTGTAATTATTCAACATAATTCGAAGTTCGTTAGAGTGAGTGACTACAGGTACACTGTATAATTACATCGAATAAACAGACTTCAGTTTATGGTGAATACTTTCATGTATCGATAAAAACACCGGAATAATAATTAACACCATGACCGTGGCAAAAGCCAGACCAAAAGCAATGGACACCGCCATGGGGATCAGGAACTGGGCCTGTAAGGAAGTTTCAAACAATAAGGGCAGCAGTCCGGCAATCGTGGTAAGAGAGGTCAGCAATACGGCTCGAAGGCGCTGCACCGATGCTTCTATTAAGGCCTCCTGTACGGCCATCCCTTTCTCCCGCATATGCTTATAAAAAGTCACCAGAATAATTGAGTCATTAACCACAATCCCCGACAGACCAAAAATACCAAAAATAGACAGCAGCGTCAGATCAATGCCCTGTATCCAGTGCCCCCAGATAGCACCCACCAGGCCAAAAGGAATAATCGCCATAACCACCAGCGGCCAGCCATAGGAAGCAAACACCCAGGCCAGTACGATATAAATCAGGGTCAGCCCCAACAGGCCGCCCCATTTCATTTTAGTCATGGTTTCTTTTTGATCCGCTGCCCGGCCTTCAAAAGAATAATTAATCCAGTACTTCTGTTTCAGTTCCGGCAGCACCTGCTGCTCCAGCTGATCAAGAATATTATTGACATTATTCACACTGGAATTAACTTCCGCAGACACTTCCAGTGCCAGTTCACCTTCGGCATGACGCAGCACTTCAAACCCATGGCGTACTGTCCATTGAGCTACACTGGTTAAAGGCACAAACTCTCCCGAAGGTATACGGATATTAATACGCTCCAGGGTATTGATCTGATCCCGCTCCTGTTTGGGCAGCAGTACTCTGACTTCCACCTCATTAGCTCCATCCTGGAAAATCTGCACCAGTTTGCCGTCAAATGCCGTACGCAGCTGCTGGCCGATATCGGCTACCGTCAGTCCCAGCACCTGCCCCGTGGGTTTAAGGGTATAAATTAACTGCTCCTTGCCATAAGGCATATCATCATCAATACCGTAAACCCCCTCAATATTTTGCAGTGCTGAAGATAATTCTGTGGCTGCCTGTTTTAACTGTGTGGTGTTATTGCCGCTCAGACGAATGGCCAGATCACTGCCCTGTGGCCCGGTTTTACGGGACACAATGGTCAGGTTATCCATACCGGGCGGCTGATCCAGCTTACTTTTCCACAGGGCTATAATTTCCGGGTTTCGTACCGAACGTTTGTCCGGTTCTGTTAGCTGTACAAAAATAGCCCCCAGCTGGTCCCCTTTTTTCCTGGAACTGCCGCCGCTGAAGGAACTGCCGCTGATAGTCACGGCCATTTCAATCAGCCCACCGCCAAGCTCCTTATTGGTTTCATTCAGTTTTTCTTCCATGTGTTTAAGGTAACGTTCAGTGGTTTCACGAGAGGTTCCGGCCACAAAACTGACATTAGCATACACAATGGTCGATTCGGGAGAAGGGAAAAAAGTAAAATTAATTCGTCCACCGGCCAGCAATCCAAAGGCTGAAATCAGACTGGCAAAGGCCAGAGCGATAATGACAGCACGATGGGACAGAGACCAGGTAATGAGGGAGCGGAAACGATTCTGACGAAACTGGTCAAAGGCATCATCCAGTCTGTTTCTAATGGTCAGATGTGCTGGACGGTGAGACCTTTCATCCCGTTTAAAATGGCTGAAGGCATGACGTAAATGACCGGGCAATACAAAAAAACTTTCCACCAGAGAAGCCATAATCACACAGATAACAATCAGCGGAATATCAAACAGGATATTCCCCATAATGCCCCCTACCATCATCAGTGGTAAAAAGGCGGCAATCGTGGTCATGGAAGAAGCTATAACCGGCACAAACATCCGCCTTGCACCGCCTTCTGCAGCCAATAGCGGTTCCTCTCCGCCCTGATAGTGAGCCAGGGCATCCTCTCCCACTACAATGGCATCATCCACAATAATCCCCAGGGCCATAATCAGACCAAACAGGCTGATCATATTAATAGTACCGCCAACAGCGTATAAAATGGCCAGCGTTGCCATAAAAGACACCGGAATACCAATGGCCACCCAGAACGCCACCCGGGCATTTAAAAAGATATACAGGATCAGTACGACCAGCACCAGTCCACTGCCGCCGTTTTTAAGCAGCAGCCAGGTTCGGTCACGAATCATTTTCCAGCTTTCATCAAAAACTTCTATACGGATATTGGGCGGCAGGCTGGCCTGTTTCTCTGCCACCCAGTCCTGCAGGATCTGTGCAGCTTTCAGGGTATTGCCTTCCTCTGTTCTCTGCAGGGCCATTTCCACTACCGGCTCACCGTCTTTAAAACGCAGTACCCCGTCTTTTTCTGCCTGACGCCGGATACTGGCAATATCACCCAGACGGACAAAGTTGGTACTGGTGCTGATCACCGGGATCTCAGCAAAATCCAGCTCATTGCGTGCCTGTTCCAGAGAACGTAATTCCTTGGCACTGTGTTCACTGCCCAGGGTACCGGCGGGCATATCCTTACTGAAAGTATTTATGCGCTGACTGATTTCATCCAGGGTCAGATCCAGGTACTGTAACTGTTCCAGGGGAATTTCAATACTGATCTCTTCATCGGGCAGGCCGTTGATTTCAACTTTATCTATGCCCCGTTTGATCAGTTCCCGTTCAAACTGGTTGGCCAGCATGCGTAATTCATGCATATCCAGTTCCGGCCCGCCATTATGACCGCCTGAGAGAATAAGCTTGGCAACTCCCTCATAACGGGTCAGGTTTTCAACCTGGGGTTTTTCTGCATCCAGGGGCAGATTACGAAATTCATCGACTTTCTGTTTGACCTTGTCCAGAGCAAGGATCATATCGGTGTTTTCAAAAAACTCCAGCTGGATGGAGGAGACATCCTGCGCTGAGGTTGAGGTCATGTGTTTGACATTTTCAACGGTTTTCAGCGACTGCTCCAGGGGAATGGTGATCCCCTGTTCAATATCTTCGGCGCTGGCGCCGCTCCATATTACCCGGACACTGATACGATCCAGTTCAAAGGTGGGGAAAAACTGCACATTCAGACGTGACAGGGCAAATATACCGCTGAGCAGCATAATAAGCATTAACAGGTTAGCTGCAACCTTATGATGGGCAAAAACCGACAGTATTTTCATTGAGCCGCCTGATCCTGCCCCGCTTCAACCACCTGTACTTTTAATCCACTGACGGCATTGGGCAAGTGGGTACTGAGGATCATATCACCGCTGTTTAATTCTTTACTGCGCACCAGCAACTGCGGTAAAGCCTCATTGTCATCATCTTCCAGCTGAGCTTCACCAATGGTGGTGACTTTAACTTTCTTCAGGCGACCATCAACTATTTTGTACAGACGATCCATACCGTACATAGCCTGGTAAGGCACTTTCATTAAACCTTCCTGGGCACTGCGCTGCAGGCGTACCACCACAATAGAGCCTATACGAAAACTGGCACCGGGTGTTTCTATGGTAAAAATGGCATCAACACCGCTGGCCTGTGCTTCACCGGACAGGCGTACCAGACGAATTTCCACATGGCGTCCGCCATTGGATGCGGTTCCTTTCAGGATTTCCCCGCGTTTTAGAGCTGCCTGAACATCCCCCAGAATATTAATGGGCAGCTTGGCACGGATATCCAGCTGCTGCATAGAATAAAAACTGAGCAGTTTTTCATTGGCATTCACCCGGTCACCCTGGGAAACATTAACTTTAGCCACAATACCGGAAAACGGCGCATGGATCTGACTGCGCTGCATGGCCAGACGGCTTTTCTGCAGGTCAGCTTCAGCCTGCAGCAGACGCGCCTGCAGCTGTTCCATACGGGCCTCATGTTCACTGACCTTGAATTTCATACTATTATAGGCCAGCCGCTGTTTTTCAACCTGCTGCATCGCCTGCTCTGTTTCGGATACCGATCCCAGTTTCTGGCGTTTTATTTTTTCCGCACGCTGCAGAGCTTTCTCACTGAGCTTAAGTAGTTTAAGCTCATTTTTAAGGGAAAGCTGGTTGATCTCATGACGTATTTTTTCACTGCGAATAGTAGCCTGAAGCTCATTCACTTTAGCCTGTGCCTGCATAACCAGAGGCTCAAAATCCTGGGGATCCAGACTGAGCATTAACTGCCCCTTTTCAATAAACTCACCTTCCTTAACCAGCAGCCGTACCACTTCACTGGCTGCCGGAGCAGCCGCATTAAACAGTTCTGTGGTTTCTGTTTTACCGTATAGAGTGATCACCGGAGCCAGTTTCTGCTTAATTACCCGGCTCTGTTCTACCCGCCAGACATGCTCTTTTATTTCAATATCCGGCGATTTATCACGGGTAGCCACCATCAGTTTAAAAAAACCAAGACCAAGAATAATGATAATAATGGGGGTAAGTATGGTTGTTATTTTAGATTTAACACTCAAAATCAATATTTCCTAAGAACTCAAGACAGTCCTGTTCAGTTAATAAGTCAGATTCATTAATTATTTTTATATCCGGTTTTATGTGCAGCAGGGACTGCACAAACATACCGGAATCCATAGCCACTTCCAGCCCATTAACAAAAACCGGTGTGCTGTTATAACCACAGCTGGGCGAACGTGATTTTACTATAAAATACTGTAAATTCGGATATTGCTTTAAAAAAGTACCCGCATAAGATTGTAGCGCCTCCGTCACATCCCATGTGTGATTTTCGACACCAAGGACCCGAATTAATTCGTCTTTTTGCCTGACCAGTTCGATTTTGTCCCTGGGCACGCCCAGACCAATAGCCATTTCAGGACAGAACGGGATAACTTCAAGCTGTTTTTTTAACTGCTGCATAAATATATTACTGATTAAGCTATGCTGTTTGTTGCGACCATCATAGCGAACAGCTTCTCCCAGCAGACAGGCGCTAATGGCAACTTGTTTTTTTCCGGCTTTGTTATTTTTAACATTCATATTTAATAGAAAAGCTGTTTAGTTATAGAACAATAAGGTTAAAATAACCTTAAATCAATAAATAACGGATCTTGCTATGAATATCGGTACTCCCCTGTCCCCTTCTGCCACCCGCGTGCTGTTTTGCGGCGGCGGTGAACTGGCCAAAGAAGTGGTTATTGAATTACAGCGTCTTGGTGTAGAGGTTATTGTCGTGGATCGTTATGCCAATGCACCGGCCATGCAGGTGGCGCACCGCAGTCATGTCATTAATATGCTCGATGGCAGCAGCTTACGCCAGGTTATTGAAATGGAGCATCCGCAGTATATCGTACCTGAAATTGAAGCCATTGCGACCCAGACTCTGGTTGAACTGGAGCATGAAGGTTATAACGTCATTCCATCGGCCCGGGCCGCCAACCTGACCATGAACCGTGAAGGTATTCGTCGTCTGGCTGCAGAACAACTGAACCTGAAAACATCACCTTACCGGTTTGCCGAAACCAGAGAAGAATATCTGGATGCCGTCAGAGAAATTGGTATCCCCTGTGTGGTTAAACCGATTATGAGTTCCTCCGGTAAAGGCCAGAGCACCATACAGTCTGAAGCGGATATTGAAAGTACCTGGCAATACGCCCAGCAGGGTGGCCGTAGCGGGGAAGGCAAAGTGATTATTGAAGGCTTTGTAGACTTTGATTATGAAATTACCCTGCTGACGGTTCGTCATATTAACGGCACCGCCTTTTGTGAACCCATTGGCCACAAACAGGTTAATGGCGACTACCGCGAGTCCTGGCAGCCGCAGGCCATGAGCGATACTGCAAAAGCCAGAGCCATTGATATCGCACAGCGCATTACAGACAATCTCGGCGGTCTGGGTATCTTTGGTGTGGAGCTGTTTATTAAAGGCGATGAGGTCATTTTCAGTGAAGTGTCGCCCCGTCCCCATGACACCGGTCTGGTGACTCTGATATCCCAGGATCTGTCTGAATTTGCCTTACATGCCCGAGCCATTTTAGGTCTGCCGGTTCCAGCCATACGCCAGTACGGGCCGGCCGCTTCTTCCGTTATTCTGGTGGATGGGGAGTCGTCTCAGGTTATTTTTAAAAATGTAGACAGGGCTCTGGCTGAACAGGATACTCAACTGCGCTTATTCGGTAAACCCAAGGTTAAAACCCAACGACGCATGGGCGTTGCTCTGGCTTTAGGCGATACCATAGAACAGGCGCGGGAAAAAGCCAATGCTGCGGCCCAGAGTATTGATATTGAATATTAATGTTTTAAAATACCGAAACCATTCAGCCTGTAGTAAAGTTTAAGTCAGGCTGAATAGTGACTCAATTACTTTGTTTCTACAGTAAAATTATCAAACAGGACATAAGAGTCTGCCTTTGACCATAAGCCAATTTTACCGTCAATTTTTTTATTGAATTTAAAGGCAATATAGCGTTTATTATTCAGATAGGCTTCAACCTGATCATCTTTAATAAGCACTTTAAGATGATGCCATTTTAATGATGGTGTGGGTACATTGCGTATCCACTGTACCACCGAGCGCTCACCTCGTTCCATTTTAAAAGCAACCAGATTATTTTCCAGAGGGTTTGCTCTTATCACCAGATAATCACCATTAGGCTGGATATTAAAGGCAATACCGGCGGCCTGATCAATGCGTCCACTGATGGCCTTAAAATCGACACTTAAAACACCATCGCTTAAGTTCTCAGTTTCCTGATAAATAGTTAAGGGAAAATATTTGTAGGCATTCAGATTATCCAGAAACTCCGCATAGCGTTCGCCGTACAGGGCTTTTGCCTTATCTGCAATACCTGCTGACATAGTCCCCCTCATCCACTGTCTGCCATCCACCGCATAAACCGTATTCGTTCCGTCTTTTGCAATATACCAGTTGCCTACAAACGAACTGAATAACTTCGCTGGTGCACCGGC
>JALVDE010000437.1 GCA_027009375.1 Gammaproteobacteria bacterium | reverse complement strand
GCAGTTTCATTATCAAAATTAACACTAATCGTTTCAGCTTTACAGGTACTGGATAGTACAACAAAGCCAAAAAACAAAATGAACAAGCACTTAAAATTTTTATTAATCATTGTTATCTCTCCTTATTAATTTAAAATTTTTAAATATAAATATCGATATGAGAGTCAGGGGTATTATTAAATAAAAAACAGACTGAATAATTGATAATTGCTCTTTTTTTATAACCAGAGGGTATCCCGGAAAAGCCTGCTGCCCATTATCCTGGCCCACACTTACTCCAGCCAGTTTAAATATTATTGGAAATATTTCCTTTTCACTATTAGAGTATGTTTTACCCTGTTTACCATTAATCCGATAAATAAACAGACCATAGTTCTTATTAAGCTCCCTGCCCGTCATCATTCTTATTTTTATATCATTTCGTACCAGCAGCAGTTTATTTAAAAATTTATTCTGATAATCCCTGAATCTCGAATCTGATTTTTTCATATAAACATCTATTTCAAGATCCGGGATCTCCTGCAATGCTTTTGTAACAGCGGGAGAAAATAAGTGTCTATGACTTTCTGTCATATCAGTATTAAGTGAACTCTGAAAAGATATAAACAGGGCCAGTAGAAATAAAACAACTGTTGCAAAAAGCCGTTTCAGTTTACTTTTTATTCTTAAATCAAATCTTAACAGGATATAGGCCAGTATAAAAAAGAAGGAACAGAGCAGAACAAAATACATACAAGCCGTAAATGACAGTATACCCTGTTCAAAATATTTAAGGTTTCTGGTCACTGTCCATTCTGACAATGATGTCAGGAAAGTGGATACATCCATATTTTTTCCAAAATCTATCACCCAGGATAAGACAATCAGTAATATGGAAAAAATGGAGGCATTGGCCGTACTTTCAAACAGAGCGGCCGCAAAAAACGACACTGATACAACAAACAGACCATAAAGCAGGTAGCCTGAAATTAACACGAATAATTCATTAAAAGGGATATGTCCGCCATATAACTGCCACAGAATAAAACACGGCAGAGTCAGTAGTATGGTCATTAACAGAAAGAAAAAAGCAGCGCTGATTTTTGCTATCAGTATATCTTTAAAGCTGTACGGCAGCTGTATTAACACCGCCAGAGTTCCATTTTGTTTTTCAAGACTTAGCAGCGGGATGATGACAAAAGGCAGAAACAGGGAGAAAAGCACAAATAAGCCGCCATAAGTAGGCACGAAGACGCCCGGCACCGGTTCAAATCCTCTTGCGTATAAAAGGTTATTAACCGCAGACAGACTCTGTTCACTATACAGTTCAACAGCAGTCAGAAAACTATACCCACTAATAAAACTCACCAGCATAAGAAACAACAGAGCTGTTTTGGTAAAAAATATGTCCCTGGTTTCCTTTACCAGCAATATGAACAGACGGCTCATTGCAGTGCCCTTATAAAAATCTGTTCAAGTGAGGCTTTTTCTACTCCAAATTTATGTCGTAATGTTTCTAAGCTGCCCGTCGTTACGACACGACCTTCATCAATCAGGGTGTAGTAATTACATATCTTCTCTGCATCATAGAGATGATGTATGGACAGAATAAAGGTTCGTCCCTGACGATTTTTTTCTTTTATAAGTTCCAGTATTTCAATGAGCTGAACAGGATCAAAACCATTAAAAGGTTCGTCAAGTACAATAATTTTTTTACGATTGGATAAGGCAAAAAAAAGTTTAAGCCTCTGATGATAACCTTTTGAGAGATGCCGGATCTTTCTGTTTTTTAGTTTTGCCAGGTTAAGGGTTTTAATGAGTTCAGAATCCTCATAGCCTGTTGCCTTCTGAATAAAGTCTATAAAAGCTGCAACGGTATAATCCGGATAAATAGTCAGATTTTCCGGCATATAGGAAATAAGTTGTTTTTTCTCTTTAAATAAACTGACCGGCTGATCATTATAATAGATCCCACCTTCATCCGGATTCTGAAAACCACTAATGATATCGAGCAAAGTAGATTTTCCAGCACCATTTGGACCAATAATCCCCATAATGGAACCTTCTGATACCTCAAAACTGACTTTATCCAGAGCGACAGTTTTTAAATATCTTTTGCTGATATTATTGATCTTCAACATTGTATTTCCCTGAGGGGTGTTGATCTTTAAGTTTTTTAAAAAACCATAATATTAATTATACGCTCAGGATAATTGCAGGGAAATGATATCCGTTAATTAACCGGATTTTCCCTGGCTCGCTTCTACTTGCATCAGGCTGTCAATACGCCGGATATAGTGGCGGGTTTCAGGTGGTGTGTAAGGGGATATTTTTTCCCACTTTTTGGCTTCTTCAGGGGGCAGTTTCTGGGATTCCCTGGCTTTTTTCAGGGCTTTCAGTACCCGGGTAAAACCGGCATTATAACTGGCAAAAGTAAATTCCAGTCGGTCATCCGATGGCACCTGTCTTTTCTGCCAGCGTTTATATAACTGCCGATTGTAATAAATGGCTGCAGCAATATTCCAGCGAGGTTCTTCTATACGCCCCAGGTTAGGCTGTTTTTTTATAATTTCCTTATAGGTACGGGGCATAATCTGCATAATACCAATAGCTCCCGCCCTGCTTTTGGCTTTTGGATTTAACCTGGATTCAGCAATACCCTGGGCCTTAAACCAGTGCCAGTCAAACCCCGGACCAAAATAATGCTTGGTATTTTTTTTAAAATAGCGATCGTATTTTTTAGTCCAGTGTTTATGCTTAACATGCTTATGGGTTTCCGCAAGCAGGTTAACCGGCAGGGTAAATACCACCAGCCAGAGGAGACTTCGAAATGACAATCTCTGTTGCACAGGCATTAATTCAATCCCAGTCCAATCACCAGTCCCATGGCTGTACCAATACCGATAAACATGCCCATCAGCATCAGCCCTACAGCCACATTACCATTGGAAAGTTGCTCCGGAATACTGAAACTGACAATATGACTGAATAACTTACAGCCGAACCACATAAAAAACAGGGTTAAAACACCGCCCATACAGGCATAAAGAATATTCAGAATTACCGGATCAATATTGTCAGTCATGTTACCGCCTTCAAATTAAATGACTTAAAATCAGGGACCATAGATGAAAGATCAATAGCCCCAGGGGTTGTAATTTATATATTATTATTTTTATATATCTATAAAAGCCAGGCCAATACCATTATTCTCCACTCGAACAATGCGCATGGTCAGTATAGGCGCTTCAAAAGGTGTATCCAGTAATTGCACAGTGACCTCACTGCCCACAGGCGGCAGATTGGTAATAGACGACAGCAGGTAAATACCACCGTCGGAAATATCCCGGGTTTTAACTTCTACTGAGCCAATATCCGGGTGAGTCAACTGCACACTGGAGGTTAATTTAGTTCTTACAAATTTTCGGTTATCTGTATTAGTCATAATTTATAAATTTAGGCGGGTTGCGGCTTTTTTGCAACATTATCTCTCAGATATACCGGACGAACCTGTTCAGCGCTGACTAAATGGTCTGACTGATATTCTTTAAAAGCCAGGTAAGCAACATCCTGTGCATGGGGAAACTGAAAATCTTTATTCAGTTGTTTAAATTTATCAATAAAGTCCGTAAGCCCTTCCCGGTATTCCTGCCAGCCGCTGCCAATGGCTGCCCAGTGTTCATCAAAACTGTTATTCTGTAATAACTGCAGTAAGGCTTCCGGTTTAATCACCTGTTCTGATGTGTGCAGGGACATAAAGCCTTCTTTAAGTTCATAGGCTGCAAAATACATTTCTCCCATGCGGGCATCATTGGCCACCAGAATATGTGGGAAAGAAGATTGAGCTGAGTCTGATTGACGTTGGACACCCTGAGCCAAAGCAGCCAGTGAAGATATCTGGGCGACTGGCAAATCAGCACCATAGGAAATAGCCTGAACCACACCGGTGGCCACTCTTACCCCGGTAAAAGCTCCGGGACCACGGCCATAGGCCAGTACATCTATATCATGGATGCTATAGCCAGCCTCCCCCAGTACCGAGTCAATCATGGGTAAAATCAGTTGAGTATGGTTTCTGGGCGCCAGTTCAAAACGCTCAATACAGGAATAACTATCTGCAGTGCCCTCTAATAAGGCTGCCGAACAGGCATGGGTGGAAGTTTCAAGGGCAAGGATTTTCATCGCATCTATTATCGGTGTAGTCGCTTATTATTATTTTTATAATAAACATATTCTAAACGCTGAGGAGAAAATGTAAACCTTTGTAAAATAAATAAAGAGAAGCTTTAATAACACCAATATAAGAATCCTTTAATATAACTTATTTGTGATATCAGTTACATTTATTGATCTAGATCAATAATATGATAGAATCAATTTCAATACTTCTCATATTTTTGCAGTGATATATACAATTAAAATAATAGATACACAGAATATCTGAAACAAAAAATTGTTTTTATCTGTGCCTTACAGGCACAGCTGCATAAAATCAGTTCCTGACAAATTGAAATAATCGACATTGATAATCCTCACATCGGGCACACCCGTGTGTTCCAGGATTGCTATTTTAATGGTCTAGAAAAAAGGTTTTTTATGAAAATCAGGGAACTCGACAATAATAAAGTCAACTGGTCCTTAAAACGGGATATTTTGGGTATCGTACTGGTAAAACTGGTACTGATATTCAGCATCTACTATATCTGGTTTGATCACCCTGTCAAAACCTCCAAAACCAATATTGAACAACACCTGTTCAA
>JALVDE010000436.1 GCA_027009375.1 Gammaproteobacteria bacterium | reverse complement strand
TGCGTTTTGGCCGTATGCAGCGCCGCCATGAAGAAATGCGTGGCTTACAGGTGACTAAAATGTTTGAAGAAGCTACCGGTAATTCCGTTTCCAGTCACCTCCGGGAAAGCATGACCCGAGGGGCTGATGAACTGGATCTGGTACGTTCTGGCCTGGACGATACCATGCGTACAGCCTATCAGGAAATTCGTGAAACCATGCTCAGTGATGAAAATATTACCGATCTGCGTACCGCATCTTATGTTTCTTCTATTAAGAAAATAGCCCGCTCTTACCTGGATGTGGGTATTTTGTAGGCATGTCAGAAGCATCTCAGATCCCTCCTCTGGGAGGCATGTCAGCGGAAACTTTTCTGGCTGAATACTGGCAGAAAAAACCGCTGCTTATCCGCCAGGCTTTTCCCGGTTTTGCATCGCCTTTAAGCCCGGATGAACTGGCAGGACTGGCCTGTGAAGAGGATGTCAATTCCAGAATTATTATTGAACAGGGCGGGGATCATCCCTGGCAGGCCATCCACGGCCCCATGGATGAAACGGTTTTTGCCCGGATGCCGGAAACTCACTGGACCCTGGTGGTCAACGATCTGGAAAAAACCGTTCCGGAACTGGTCTGGCTTACGGACCGGTTCCGTTTTATTCCCGAATGGTACCTGGATGATTTAATGAGCAGCTATGCGGCACCCCAGGGTACGGTAGGGCCGCATTTTGATTTATACGATGTGTTTATTCTGCAGGGTTCCGGTCGGCGCCGCTGGCAGATCAGTACCCGACCGGTAGCGGAAGATAATATTATTCCCGATATTGCTATCCGTCTGCAGAAAGAATTTATCGCGGAACAGGAATGGATTCTGGAACCCGGTGATATGATGTATCTGCCTGCCGGGGTATCTCACCATGGTGTTTCTCTCGATGAGAGCATGAGCTATTCCATTGGTTTTAAGGCCACCAGTCATGAAGCTCTGGTGAATGACTTTATTGCTCATATTACCCGTTCACTGCCGGTACATAAAACCTATCATTTACCGTCTGGGGGGCTGGCCGGGCATCCTAATGAAATTACTTCGGCCGCTATTGAAGAAGTGCGCAGGATCTTCAAAGAATACCTTGATCCGCAAAACCCGGAACTGGAGCGATGGTTTGGCAGTTTTGTCAGTGACTCCAAAGTGGACTATCTGAATGAATGTGAACAGCCGGTAGAAAGTCTTCAGGCGCTGCTTGAATTAAGTATGCAAAATCCGCCATTAATGCGTCATCCCGCCAGCCGCTTTGCTTTTATTGATAAGGACGGTGGTGCCTGTCAGCTTTTTGTTGATGGGCAGGACTTTATGGTTTCTACGGCATTTGCAGTTAAACTCTGTGCGCAGAGAACGGTGGAACTATCAGAACTGATGCCTGTTATTTCTGATAATGAGCAGGTTCTGCTGCTTAATTTATACAATTCGGGAAAACTGTATTTTAATTAGTGTGCATTAACAAATGGATCTACACTGATTATTCCTGAACTGTCCCCCTGAATTTTACATAGCCAATGTCTTCCATAATGCCGTAGAGTGCTGGCAGTACCAGCATAATCAGAACGGTGGACGTCAGCATACCGAAGATAATACTGGCAACCAGCGGTACCAGAATCAGGGCCTGACTGCTGCTTTCAAATAACAGCGGGGTCATACCGGCTACGGTCGTCACAGAGGTCAGAAAAATGGCTCTGAATCGATCGGTGACGGCCTGCCGGGCAGCATCATGAAAAACCATACCCTGTGCCACATGGATTTTTACAAATTCCACCAGCAGTATGGAGTCATTGACCACTACACCCGCCAGGGA
>JALVDE010000435.1 GCA_027009375.1 Gammaproteobacteria bacterium | reverse complement strand
GCCGACAATGGTGATTAGAGTTCCAGTCAGCATGGGGAAGGCGGTATGACTATAGGCATAAACCGCTGCTTTAAAACGGTCCATGCCCTGCTCAATTTTAGTGGCCATCATTTCTACTGAAATCATGGCATCATCGACCAGCAGGCCCAGTGCAATAATTAAGGCTCCCAGTGAAATACGCTGTAAATCAATGCCCCATAAATTCATTCCCAGAAAGGTAATAGCCAGCACCATGGGTATGGAAAAAGCCACCACCAGGCCGGTGCGAAACCCCAGGCTGAGAAAACTGACCAGCATAACAATGATCAGCGCATCCACCAGCACGGATAGAAATTCATCCACTGAATGTTTAACGACCTTAGCCTGATCAGCTACCGTGTGAATATCAATACCTACCGGCAGGTTGGACTGTATCTCAAAAATAGTCTGTTTAAGCTGCTCGCCCAGCTCAAGAATATCACCGCCCTTTTGCATACTGACCGCCAGGCCAATGACCTCCTCGCCCATATAATGCATTTTGTAGTCCGGCGGATCCACATAATCCCGGTACACCCTGGCAATATCACCCAGACGAAACAGGCGGCCATTGGAACGAATACCCACTTTGCGGATCTCTTCTACTGAGGCCAGCCGGCTGACCCGAATATAAATCTGGTCGGTATCGGTATTGATATCTCCAGCCGGGGTCAGGTAGTTCTGACGGGTCAAAGTATCAAAGATGATATCGGGCTGCAGACCCAGTTTGGCCAGCTTGATATTGGAGATTTCAATATAGATTTTTTCTTCCTGTACCCCCAGCAGGTCCACTTTGGCTACATCAGGAATACTCAGTAATTTCAGACGTACCTCATCCACGTAATCTCTAAGCTGTGCATAGGAAAAGCCGTCACTGGTAAAGGCATAAATGGTACCGAAGGTATCACCGTATTCATCATTAGGGAAAGGCCCCTGTATCCCTACTGGAAAGGTGTGACGGATATCATTGAGTTTTTTGCGTACCTGGTACCAGGCATTAGGTATTTCTTCAGCCGGGGTATAATCTTTCAGATCAATAAAAACCATGGATTCACCGGGCTTTGAATAGCTGGTCAGATAATCCAGCCAGGGCGTTTCCTGTAATTTTTTTTCTATCCGGTCGGTGATCTGCTGTTCAACCTCCAGAGCCGTTGCACCGGGCCAGAGGGTTTTTATAGCCATTTTCTTAATGGCAAAGTCCGGATCTTCCGCCTGTCCCAGATCCTGGTAGGCCCAGATACCGCTAAGCACCAGTGCCAGCATCAGATAAACCGTCAGTGAAGCATGTTCTAACGCCCATTTTGACAGATTAATATTTTTCATTAATCATTATCCATTAAGCGTACTTGCTGACCTTCATGCAGTTTATTAACACCGGCCACCACCACAATCTGCCCAGTTTTAAGACCGGAACGGATCAATACCGCATCAAACAGATATTCCTGAATTTCAACCGGCTGCAATTGCACCGTAGAAGTCTTTGCAGAATAAACCCAGACCGCAGGCTTGTCATCTTTCTGATAAATGGATGGCAGAGGTAAGCGGACTACTTTGCCCTGCTCTTTTTGAACAATAATAACAGTGGTTGTCATACCCAGCTGTATCTGGGGATCTTTATCCAGTAAGCTGATTTTAACCGTATAGGTACGGGTTACCGGATCAGCTCCCGGAGATATTTCCCGGATTTTTCCCCGGTAAAACCTGTCCGGATTAGCCCACAGGCTGATTTTCACTTCATCGGCATTATGGACTTCGTTAAGACGGTTTTCAGCCACCGCAATCACGACTTCCTTTTCATCCGGCAGGGCCAC
>JALVDE010000434.1 GCA_027009375.1 Gammaproteobacteria bacterium | reverse complement strand
CTTTTTTATATCAGCGATAAACCGGCAGTCCCCCTTACCGGCTTATGAGCTTAATAGAAGTTTAATAAGTTCAGATTCGTATTAAACTTCAAATATTTTTTCCATGGCTTCCATACCTTCATTTACAATCTGCTCCAGATCTTCCGGACTGTCTTCTTCCGCGCATACCATGGTGGTATAAGCAGATAAGGATTTTAGTGCACAGGCGATTTTTGCTACATCGTCAACATTCAGTTCAGCACCATCTTTGAGTTTCCAGTTTGCATCGGTCATTTTGGGGATCCTTTTTAGTTAGTTTTAGGTTAGCTATTTTTATATCTGTATATCTGTGTTTATAAGCTTATAAATAATAAACTTATTATAAGGTATATGCTTTTTTTAAATTTTGCAATATTTTCAACTGATTAATTATGGGTTTTAGCAACTAATTATGGCTTGATGTCTGTAGTTTTTTCATTTAACATTAAGTGTTGAATAATTGAATATTCTTATATACTTGTTACTCTTATGTGCAAGTATATATGTGTCCTTGATATAAGCTCTTGATATAAGTGAGTTAAAAATGCCTCAATCACCACCAGAAAGTTTAATGCCACCCATTGAGGGCAGCTGCAGCGGCAGAGAAATCTACGCTTTACGTGCTCTGGGAGACAGTATGGTGCCTGAATTCGAGCATGGTACCGTAATAATTGTCGATCCTGAAGCCGTCGTAAAAGATGGCTCTTACGTAATTGCTAAAATCGATGGCGAGTATATTTTCCGTCAACTAAGAATGTACGATGGCAAATTCTTTCTACAACCCCTGAATGACCTCTACGAAACCATAGAAATAGAAGGCCTCGACGTACTTGACGGCGTAATAGTACAGGCCGGAAACCGCCGCAAAGACAGAAAAAAATACACCTAAAAGCAGCGCTGAGCGTTCAGCGTTCAGAAAGAGCCAGAGCAAAAGGATTTATCCTCAAATTAATACAAAATATTTTAATGTTTTTATTGATTCAAGAAAAAGCGATTTTATAATTTTCGCTGAACGCTGAACGCTGAACGCTGAACGCTGAACGCTGAACGCTGAACGCTGAACGCTGAACGCTGAACGCTGAACGCTGAACGCTGAACGCTGAACGCTGAACGCTTCCTTTATTCCACCGGATAAGCCGCCACCTTCTCCAGCTTCCATATATCCCTATTATACTCTTCCATCGTCCGGTCAGTAGAGAATTTACCGCTGGACAAAGTATTCATAATACTCATAGTTGTCCAGTGCTTCTGATCCTGGTAGGCGCTGGAAACCTGCTCCTGGGCATCAATATAAGAGCGAAAATCCGCTGCAGTCATCCATAAATCCTGCGGATTTTTTATGGTCTGAATAATGGGATCAAACAATCCAGGTTCAAACTGGTTGAAATAACCGATTTCCAGCATTCTCATCACATTTCTGAAGTCTTTGTCATTCTGTATGATTTTAACCGGATCATAATGGCTGCGTGTGACTTCCACTTCTTCAGCAGTCAGGCCGAATAAAAAGAAATTATCTTCTCCAACTTCTTCCCTGATTTCAATATTGGCTCCGTCCAGGGTGCCTATGGTCAGGGCTCCGTTCATCATAAATTTCATATTACCGGTACCGGAGGCTTCCTTACCCGCTGTTGAAATCTGTTCAGATAGATCGGTACCCGGGCAGATCACTTCCATAGCAGAAACCCGGTAATTGGGGAAAAAGGCCACTTTCAGGTAATCACCCACTTCCGGGTCATTATTGACCACATCAGCTACATTATTAATGAGTTTGATGATCAGTTTAGCCATCGCATAGCCGGGTGCCGCTTTACCGCCAATAAGCACACAACGGTTAGTCCAGTTGTCGGTATCACCGGCTTTAATACGGTTGTATAAATGAATAACGTGCAGAATATTCAGCAGCTGGCGTTTGTATTCATGAATACGTTTTACCTGCACATCAAACAGGGAGTTGCTGTTAAACTCGACCCGGCATTCCTGTTTAACCAGTTCGGCCAGTTTTTGTTTGTTGTTCTGTTTGATAGCCCGCCACTGTTTGCGGAAGGCTTTTTTGTCTATACTTTTTTTCAGCTGTTTAAGCTGAGACAGATCCTTAACCCAGTCACTTCCGATAGTTTTTGTGATCAGCTGGCGCAATTCAGGATTACAGCCGGCCAGCCAGCGTCGGGGAGTAACGCCATTGGTTTTATTATTAAATTTTTCCGGCCAGAGCTGGTAAAAATCATGAAACAGCCCCTGTTTCAGTAAACGGGTATGTAAGGCTGCGACACCATTAACAGAAAAACTGCCAACAATGGCCAGGTAGGCCATACGTACCTGGGGAACCGGACCTTCTTCAATAATGGACATGCGGCGCAGGCGGTCAGTATCTCCAGGCCAGTGCATGGCTACCTGCTTTAGAAAGCGGGCATTGATTTCGTAAATGATCTCTAACAGACGGGGCAGCAGGCGTTCAAATAAATGCACGGACCATTTTTCCAGGGCTTCCGGCAGCAGGGTATGGTTGGTATAAGCCATGGTTTTACAGGTAATGGACCAGGCCTTATCCCAGGGCAGGTTATATTCATCCATTAACAGGCGCATAAATTCGGCAACGGAGATGCTTGGATGGGTGTCATTAAGTTGAAAACAGTTTTTTTCTGCAAATTCTTCAAAATCATCATGGTGTTCCAGCCATTCTCTTATAACGTCCTGCAGGCTGGCAGAGGCCAGGAAGTATTGTTGACGTAAACGCAGTTCCTTGCCGTTTTCACTGCTGTCATTGGGATACAGCACCATGGTAATGTGTTCAGCTGAGTTTTTCTCTTCCACTGCTTCGGTATAACTGCCGGAATTGAATTCATCCAGGTCAAATTCGTCTGTTGCGGCGGCTTTCCATAAACGCAGGGTATTGACGGTACCATTCTGGAAGCCGGGAATAGGGATATCATAAGGAATGGCCAGCACATCACGGGTACCTACCCATTGCACTTTATAACTGCCGTCATGGCTAAGACGAAATTCTGTATGTCCACCAAACTTGATGCGTTGGGTATATTCAGGACGTTCCAGTTCCCATGGGTTGCCGTCCAGCAGCCAGTGGTCAGTGTCTTCGACCTGGTAGCCGTTATCTATCCGCTGTCTGAACATGCCGTATTCATAACGCAGACCATAACCTTTTACAGGCAGCTGTAAAGTGGCACAGCTGTCCAGAAAACAGGCCGCCAGTCGTCCCAGGCCGCCGTTGCCAAGACCGGCATCCTGTTCAGTATCAGCAATTTCTTCCAGATCCAGCCCCATGGAATAAAAAGATTTCTGTACGGCATCATCCAGATCCAGGTTCAGTACACTATTACTTAATGCCCGGCCCATTAAAAATTCCAGTGATACATAATAAGTACGTTTGCAGTCATTATCCTGGTAGGCATAATGGGTATTTTTCCATCGTTCCATAAGACGATCACGAATGGTCAGGCTCAGGGCTTTATAAGGATAGTGGGTTGACTTACAGTTCCGGTCTCTGCCCAGAGTATGACTGTAATAATGGCGGAACCCTTCGGTAATTGACCGGTCATCCATGCCCAGTGCGGGAAGGGATGTCAGATCTTTAACGGGTTTGCTTTTGCGCATGACTTTGAAGTTGTTATTCATGGATGATATTGCCTGATTTAATAGGGATAATTTACTGTGAGACATTATGACCCAGGGATCATAATTGTCAAATAGAGAGCGCTATTTTAACCTAAATTACTGGCAATTATTCAGTATCCGGGCGGGATAATTCAGCTTCAAGCTCTTTTTCCACCTGCTGGTATTCAGACTGGATCTGCTGTATTAATTCCAGGGCTTTTGCCTGGTTATTCTGATTGATTTGTGCATCCGCATTACATTCAATCTTTTCACACAACTGGGCAAGTCGTACTGCCCCCAGATTGGTGCTGCTGGACTTAAGCATATGGGCTGTTTCAGTAAATGCCTGTTTATCCATGTCCCGGGCGTACTGGCTTAATAAATCGATCAGATCCGGCGTATTATCCAGGTACAGACGGATTAACTTGTGCAGTACATCAGGCTGATCCGGACGCTGCAGTTCTCTTATCCGCTCCCAGGCCTGTTTCTCAATGGTGCTGTTTTCAGGGGTAATATCTTCTTCCTTAAACGTAACCACGGGTAACTGATGCTTACTGACGTCGAGCCATTGGGACAGTTTGTGAGCCAGTTCACTCAGGGTAAATGGTTTGCTGATGTAATCATTCATCCCTGCTTGCAGGCATTGTTTACGAATACCATCACGGACATCGGCCGTCAGAGCAATAATGGGTAACTGTTCTTTAGCAAAACGGAGTTCGTTTTGGGTCCGTAAGTGTTCAGTAGCTTTAAAGCCATCAATCTGTGGCATATGGCAATCCATAAGGATCATGTCTAACGGCTGTGCTTCAGCAATGCTGATGGCTTCTTTACCATTGCTGGCCAGCAGCACTTCACAGCCGAGTATTTCAAGCATGGTGCGGGCCAGTTCCTGATTAACAGGGTTATCTTCGGCGACTAGAACTGTAGCGGCAAACTGGGGAGTTTCCTGGGCGCAGTCATTTTCCTGGGTAGTTTCGGGGAGCAGATTTTCTTCACCCAGTTCCAGGGTTATGGTAAACCAGAAGGTACTGCCTGAATTGACATCACTATTAACACCAATGTCACCATCCATCAGGGACACCAGTTGTTTACAGATGGACAGCCCCAGTCCGGTTCCTGAGTATTCACGAGTGGTGCTGCTGTCCACCTGGGAGAAGGCTTCAAAAACAATATTCTGCTTATCGTAAGGAATACCAATACCGCTGTCTTCTACCTCAAAATAGAGTTTGATATGTTTATTATCATTATACTGCCCCAGTTCAGGAATGGAGCAGCGCAGGATGATTTCACCCCGGTTGGTAAACTTCAGGGCATTGCTGAGCAGGTTGCTTAATATCTGCTGCAGACGGTTTCGATCCCCAATCAGTACCAGGTGCTCATCAATAACAAGTTCTGAACGCAGCTGCAGGCCTTTGGCTCTGGCATCTTCAATAAACAGTTCCAGAGTATCCTGCAGCAGGTTGTAGGGTCGAAAAGCCTGTTTAACCAGGGACAGTTTGCCGGATTCAAATTTTGAAAAATCCAGTATTTCATTAATAAGCAACAGCAGTGATTTGCCGGAACGCTGTACGGTATTGAGTAATTTGGTCTGTTTATCGGTTAGCCGGGTACGCAGCAGAATTTCAACCATACCCAGAACACCATTCATCGGCGTACGGATTTCATGGCTGATGGTTGCCATAAAATCACTTTTTATATGGTTGGCTTTTTCGGCGATGTTTTTGGCCTGCAGGGCTTCAAGGGTAATAGCCTGCAGTTCATTGTTCTTTTTATACAGATCCTTGGTGCGTTCAGCGACTTCACTTTCCAGACGTTGACTGTAACTGGCCAGTTGGCTGTCACGCTGTTGTATCTCGTTAAGCATCTCATTAAATACATCGACCAGAGTGCCGTATTCGTCATCGCTGATCTTATTTGCCCGGATATTGTATTTTTTTTCTGTGGAGACAGATTTCATAGTCTCCATTAACTCAGTTAATGGTGTAGTAAATACTTTTTGCAAACGGGTGGAAATCAGCACCACAATTAAAAAAGACAGCAGAGCAATAGTAATAACCAGCAGATAGTAATTATCCAGTTGTCTGCCCAGGGTGTTCTGCTGATAAACCAGATGAATAGAACCGACGTTTTCTCCCTGTAGATTAATTTTGCGGATGATCAGGTGATAAGGGTAATGGATTCTGGAAGATTGCAAATCTGAACAGTTCTGGCTGCTGTCATTCTTTAAATTAAAAGCCGTTTTATGATCCTGGTATCTGGGGGACAGATAGTAACTGAAAACCTGGCCTTTTTTATCACAGAGTATTGTCGCTACAATATCAGAATGAGTACTTAAAGATTTCAGGGTTTCCCTGGCCGCATCAGGATCATCAAAGGCTATGGCTGCAGCACTGCTCCAGCCGACCACATCAGCCAGGGCCGTTAATTCTTTAATGGTATCGGAATTGGCTCGGCGGGTTTCATTAAAAATAACGGCCGATGTCAGTAGTAAGAGCCCAATAGCCGAGGCCAGGCTCATCATCAGGATAAGCTTAAAGCGTACAGAGAGATTTTTAAATTCTGGTATCATGGTCTGTTAGCAATGCTTTTTTTGATAATGGCCAGTTTCAGTAACCTGGAACTGATTTTCAGGCCAGCCTGTTGAGCTTTTTCCGGATCAATCTGAAAACGAACTTTATGCTTGTGCATAACAAAGTTTAAAATAGCGTGGGATTGACGGATATCTGGCAGCTCACTAATAGTAAGAATAGAATGTTGCTGGGCTAATTTAAAGATTTGTCGCATATTGCTTTGTTTTATGCCACTGATAAACAGGATATGACATTGTTTGATCATATTCAGCCTGGATATAATCTTCAGCCGGGCAGTATGACCATTAATATTATTTCCGTTAACCAGAGTAAAAGTACTTTTCAGGGTTTCATTACCCATAACACAGATATTAATCTCTTCGGATGCTTTAAGACGTTTTTCCGGCCATTGTGTCAGGCGTGCAAAATTCATTGTAAAGGCTGCTTTTACCATATATTCATCAAATTTATCCTGTGCGGATGCAGCGTAACCGTAATTTACGGTTAACAGGCTGATCAGCAGCAGTATAAACTGTCTGATGAGATGAATGGTTTTAAAGTGCTTCATTATTATTCTGCTTTCCATGTCCTTTTAAATCATCCGTTTGCTTCAATGAATGATTAAATAATTTCCAGGTGGCTGCTCAATACTGCCAGAGTAATTTAAAATAAATAGCACGTTCAATTTCGACGGCATCATTAATGCTATTACCCCGGACATATTCAATGTGATCCGGCTCTAACAGGTTCTGTCCAGTGACCGATAGCTCCAGTGTCTTATTAACCTGCCATGCCAGTCGGGCATCTAAAGTGGTATAACTGTCTATGGTTGTTTTGCGGTTTTCCAGGTAATCTGTAAAATCATCTGTGTATTTAAACCATAAATTGAGATTAAGGTTTTCTCTGAACTGAATATTACTGCGCAGGGAAAGGTTCTGATGAGGTGAATCCGTTACCTGCTCATCATTAATGCTTTTAAGTGTCTGGTTATAGTAATTGTAGGCCAGATCCCAGTTCCACCAGTTATTCATCTGCCAGTGTGAGGCCATCTCAAAACCGGAGGTATAACCGGTCTGGGCATTATTAAGATTAATAATAATGGGATCAGTCAGAGCTGTGGGTAATACTGAGGTAAAGTCCAGCAGATCTTTATATTCGCTGTAGTAAACAGTGGTATCAATGGATACCGAAGAACTGGGTATGACCCGATAACCTATTTCATAGGAAGTGACTTCTTCTGATTTAATATTCTTGTTGCCCTGGAGTTTAAAGACCGGGAATCCGCCTGGAG
>JALVDE010000433.1 GCA_027009375.1 Gammaproteobacteria bacterium | reverse complement strand
ATCGGCACGATGTCGCTTTATGCGTTTACCTTTGGTGTTTATGGTTCGGCCATGCTGGGCATGGACTCAGGCAGTAATCCCGCCATGCATCATTTTCTTCAGTCTCTGGTTATTCTGGTGTTTCTGGCCATTAATCTTTATGGTGTTAAGGCCAGCGGCAGCAGTGAACTGATCATTGTCACCATTAAAATTTTAATACTCCTGCTGTTTGCCATTATCGGCCTGTTTTATGCAAAATCTGACCATCTGCTGCCGGTTTTCAACCAGGGGATTAACGGGGTTTTAATGGGGGCTGCATTAATCTTTGTTGCCTATGAGGGTTTTGAGTTAATACCTAACACCATCAATGAGATGGAAGATCCGAAGAATAATTTACTTAAAGGAATTGTCTGGTCCATTGCCATTACCACCTTTGTCTATGTTCTGGTATCTATCGTTGCTGTGGGTAATTTACTGCCCGATGAGATCACTAAATATAAGGAATATGCTCTGGCGGTAGCGGCCAAACCTTTTCTGGGTCAGGCCGGTTTTCTGTTAATCGGACTGGCAGCCCTGTTTTCCGCTTCTTCTGCTATTAATGCGACCTTATTCGGTACGGCACGATTAAGCATGGTTATGGCAAGGGAAAATGAACTGCCGCCTGCCTTTGGTTTCAGACGCAAGTCCAATAATATTCCCTGGGCAGCACTGATTATTATCAGTTTTGTAACTCTGGCTTTTGTGAATCTGGCTAATTTAAATATAATTTCTTCTTTTGCCAGTTCTACTTTTCTGCTTATCTTTGCACTGATCAACCTTTCTGCCTGGCGATTAAGAAAAACGATTAAAATAAAATCACATATGCCGCTAATTGGCATGTTTATGTCACTGGCATCATGGCTGACCCTGATGGTCTACTTATGGCTGCACAAGCCGGATTCTCTAATCTGGATAGTTGTCATTTATCTGGCGGTAATTATCGCTGAACTGCTTTTCAGCCAGAGGCGATTCATATTTAAACCTTGATCTGATTTATAAACAGAATAAATGAAAATGGAGTAGGGATAGTCTTACATAAATGGCTGGCAGGTAAAAAACATTTATTAATTTTTGAATAAACCACAAAATTGGCTATTATCTATATATACAAAATAAAAGTATTAATTATAATAATTTAAGAAACTTTACTGACATATAAAAAATTATGGAGTCATACCATGGCCACTAAATATGGTCTGTTTATTAACCTGGACTATGCCAATAAGCCTGCAGATGAATGTTCCAATATCTGGGGTATTATAATGGACACTATGACTCAAAATGGTTTTAGCTTTGAAAAAAGAGCCTTTGTCATTATCTCGGAAAAAAGTTCAGATGAGATTGCCCAGTTTGTGGTACATCTGTTTGATCAGATTCAGATGAATTCCCCGAATTTACACATATACAATTACCTGGCAGATTGTTTTATCCTGACCCTCGATGACTGCAAGGATATCAAGCAGCCTGATACCAGCAATAGTATTCTGGTGGAAGATGTTAATCTGGATGATCTGGATGCAGCAGGTATTGAATATAATACCCTGTTCAAAGACAACTAAAATTTCTTTTTAATTACTACGTTATTAAATAATTAACAACATTAGCCTGGCTTAGTCGTTCAGGAGTTGCGGCTGTTGTGCTAATAATTTCCCCGGCCATATAGCCATCGATCCACCACGAAAGAGCTGGCAATATTCAGGTGCTATAGTGAACTGGCGGGATGGATCACTATAATAGACTACAACCATACCCTCAGGATGATCCTTTACCCAATCCGATAGCTGATAGTCTCGAATAACATCTAACGGTTTCAGTAA
>JALVDE010000432.1 GCA_027009375.1 Gammaproteobacteria bacterium | reverse complement strand
GATATTCATGGCTGCCCGGCTTTTGATGTACAGGCGGTATGTACCGGTTTTATCTATGCGCTGGATATTGCTGACAAATACATAAAAACCGGTGCTGCTAAACGTGCTCTGGTTATTGGTGCGGAAACCCTGTCCCGTATAGTGGACTGGACCGATCGAACCACCTGTGTGCTATTTGCCGACGGAGCCGGTGCGGTTATTCTGGAAGCCAGTGAAGAAGCGGGTATACTGTCCTCACATATTCACGCCGACGGCAGTTTTGCAGAATTGCTTAACACCAATGGCGGTATTTCTGATACTAATCCCGATGGACTGGATGCCGTACATATTGAAATGAAGGGTAATGAAGTCTTTAAGGTCGCGGTTAACACCCTGGGCCGTATTGTGGATGAAACCCTGGCCGCCAATAATATGGACAAGTCTGATATCGACTGGCTGGTACCGCATCAGGCCAATATCCGGATTATTAATGCGACTGCCAGAAAATTAAAAATGTCCACCGATCATGTGGTTACTACGGTACAGGAACAGGGTAATACTTCAGCGGCTTCTGTACCCCTGGCTCTGGATACAGCGGTTCGAGATGGTCGAATTAAACGGGGTGAAACCATTCTTCTGGAAGCCTTCGGCGGTGGTTTTACCTGGGGTTCAGCCTTAATTAAATATTGATATTTACACTAAATAAACAATAACAGGAAAAATATAGATGTCTATTGCATTTATCTTTCCGGGTCAGGGTTCCCAGTCTGTGGGAATGCTGGGCAGTTTTGCTGATGATAACCCGGCTTATGCAGAAATTGTTACTGCAACCTTTAAACAGGCCAGTGATGTGCTCGGATTTGATCTCTGGGACATGACCCAGAACGGCTCGGATACCGAACTTAATAAAACCCAGCATACCCAGCCTGCCATGCTGGCTGCCGGATATGCAATCTGGCAGATCTGGAAAAGCAAAGGCGGTGCCATGCCGGGTGTTATGGCTGGCCATAGCCTGGGCGAATATACCGCCCTGGTCTGCTCTGAAGCCCTGGATTTTTCTGATGCCGTTGACCTGGTTTACCATCGCGGTCAATATATGCAGGACTCAGTTGCCAGTGGAGAAGGGGCTATGGCGGCCATTCTGGGGCTGGAAGATGAGGCCGTTATTAAAGTGTGTGAAGATACCGCTGCTCAGTATCAACAGGAAGGACAGAACAGAGTTATTTCTGCGGTTAATTTTAATTCACCCGGACAGGTGGTCATTGCCGGACATAGTGATGCGGTTGACCGGGCCATTGAAAATGCCAGTCAGGCCGGTGCCAAAAAAGCCATTAAACTGGCGGTCAGTGTACCTTCCCATTGTGCCTTAATGGAAAGTGCTGCAGAAAAACTGGCTGGCAAACTGGAAAATATTAATATTCAGTCGCCTGTAATCCCGGTGATTAATAATGTTCATGTCAGTATTGAAAATGATCCGCAGCAGATCAAAAACAACCTTATCAAACAATTATCCCAACCGGTACGCTGGGTTGAAACCATTAATAAAATGGTAGCTGATGGTGCCGAACAGATTGTTGAATGCGGCCCAGGTAAGGTACTGACCGGCCTGAATCGACGTATTAACCGTCGCATGCCGGCACTCGCCCTGTTTGATACAGCAACTATTGATAAAGCTTTTGAGGAACTCTCCTGATGTCTATGGAAAATGAAGTCGCTCTGGTGAGCGGTGCAAGTCGTGGTATTGGCCAGGCAATTGCTATCAGCCTGGGTAAAAAAGGTGCTACGGTTATTGGTACTGCAACTTCAGAAAAAGGTGCAGAAAACATCACTAACTATCTGAAAGAAAATGGTATTAAGGGTCAGGGTATGGTGCTTAATGTAACCGACCAGGCCAGTATTGACCAATTGCTGGAAAATATGAAAGAACAGTATGCCATGCCTTCTATCCTGGTCAATAACGCCGGCATTACCCGTGACAATCTGATGATGCGCATGAAAGATGAAGAATGGGATTCCATTATAGAAACCAACCTAACCTCTATTTTTAAACTGTCCAGAGCCTGCCTGAGGGCAATGATGAAGGCCAGAAAAGGGCGTATTATTTCTATCGCCTCAGTGGTCGGTTTAACCGGCAATGCCGGGCAGGCCAACTATGCGGCAGCCAAGGCCGGTATTATCGGTTTCAGCAAGTCGCTGGCCCGGGAAGTAGGTTCCCGCGGTATTACTGTCAATGCTGTCGCTCCGGGCTTTATCGATACCGATATGACCCGTGCACTGTCTGATGACACCAAAAAAGCGCTGTTAAGCCAGATCCCTTTAAACCGTCTGGGACAGGCCGAAGAAATTGCTTCAGCCGTGACTTTTCTGGCATCAGATGAGGCATCTTATATTACGGGCGAAACTCTGAATGTAAATGGCGGCATGTATATGCCTTAAGGCATGATATTTATAAATAAACCTTATTTAGTATGAACTAATAGACTAAATAAGGTTTTTTTTAACATCTATACTGGTATATCCGATTAGATTTCACTAAAATAGCGGCACGTAAATAAACACACTGAAAGGTCGGTTTTATTCAGCCTTATCAAATTACTGTGCAATTGGGCAGAATTTGAAAAGTGCAGTGTTGCAAAGAATTGCATAAGAATTATGGAGATTTTATAAAATGAGTAGTGTTGAAGAAAGAGTGGCTAAAATTGTTGTTGAACAATTAGGCGTTAAAGAAGACGAAGTAAAACCAGAGTCATCTTTTGTAGATGATCTGGGTGCTGACTCTCTGGATACCGTTGAACTGGTTATGGCTCTTGAAGAAGAATTTGAAACTGAAATTCCAGACGAAGAAGCTGAAAAAATCACTACTGTTCAGCTGGCTATTGATTACATCAATGCCCATATTGACGGCTAATTAAAAAGATTTTTTCTTTTTAATACCTGATATTTCCTAAAGCCGTATTTAACATTGCAATTCATATCTGCCTTGTTAAACCGGCTTTACTTATTTATACCCTGTCATATTTATTGAGTGTTGTCCTTCACTCTTTTCTGCCTGAAGACACTTTATGTTCGGTTGGAAACTAAAGACAGATTACAGTTGATAGTATATTGTCCGGGGTTATTTTTGGAGAATTTTTTTGGCTAAGAGACGAGTTGTTATTACCGGTCTTGGGATGGTCTGTCCAGTAGGTTTAACGGTTGCAGAATCCTGGGAAAATATTCTTGCAGGTAAAAGTGGTATTGCACCAATTGAACATTTTGATACCAGTGCCTTCAGTGTAAAATTTGGCGGTTCGGTCAGGAATTTTGATGTTGAGCAATACCTGTCCAGAAAAGATGCCAAAAAAATGGATACCTTTATCCACTACGGTATGGCGGCAGGCATTCAGGCTATTGAAGATGCTGGTCTGGAAGTGACTGAAGAAAATGCCTGGCGTATCGGGGTTTCTATCGGTTCCGGTATCGGCGGTCTGCCCGGTATTGAGAAAGGCTTTAATGCATTCTTAAACGGCGGCCCCCGTAAAATATCTCCGTTTTTTGTGCCCAGCAATATTATTAATATGATTTCCGGGAATTTGTCTGTTAAATACGGCATGAAAGGTCCGAACCTGGCCATGGCCACCGCCTGTGCTACAGCCACCCACAGTATCGGTGATGCGGCTCGTATTATTGAATACGGTGATGCTGATGTTATGATCACCGGCGGTGCTGAAATGGCGACTTCTGAAACTGGTCTGGGTGGTTTTGCCGCAGCCCGGGCCTTATCCACCCGCAATGATGATCCAGAAGCCGCTTCCAGACCCTGGGACAAGGACAGAGATGGCTTTGTACTCAGTGACGGTGCTGGTGTTGTGGTACTGGAAGAATACGAATTTGCCAAAGCCCGCGGCGCTAAAATTTATGCCGAAGTACTGGGCTTTGGTATGAGTGGTGATGCCTATCATATGACCCTGCCTTCCAAAGGCGGAGAAGGTGCCAGCCGTTGTATGGATATGGCTCTGAAAAATGCCGGTCTGAATCCGGAACAGATAAATTATATTAATGCCCATGGTACTTCTACACCAGCCGGTGATCTGGCTGAAACGGAAGCAGCCAAACGTACTTTTGGTGATCATGCCTACCAGCTGACCATGAGCTCTACCAAGTCTATGACCGGACATCTTCTGGGAGCTGCCGGCGGCATTGAAGCGGTCTTTACGGCTCTGGCTATCCGTGACCAGGTGGCACCGCCAACCATTAACCTGGATAACCCTGATCCGCAATGTGATCTGGATTATGCCGCAGGAAGTGCAAAGGAAATGAACATTGATTATGCCATTTCCAACTCCTTTGGTTTTGGCGGTACCAACGGTACATTAATTCTGGGTAAGGTTTAATTTCAAAATCGTCCCGATTTAACCCGACTACTTATTGCTTATGGCTATTAACGGCTTAAGTCGGGACACTTTGTTATTAATGGTTCTTATCAACTATGACTGCTTGCCAGGTTACAGAACTACCGCTTAAAACTCTTAAAAACCTGCCTGCGTTTTATCGTTTTCACCAGTATTCTCCTGAAGATTATCCTTATTTTCTCAGCAGTACCAGCTGTAGCGAACCCATTGGGTCTGATATTCATCAGGGGGATTCTAATTTTGACATCCTGTTTATCCGTCCAGAGCAAAGGCTGATACTCGATCAGGGCAGGGCGCTCAGCTTTTTACATATTAGCCCTTCAGAAAAACTGTCTATTGATAAGCAAAAAGGCTTTCTTGATAACTTTAATTCGCTTTATCAGACATCGGCTTCTGATGAATGCTCCGAATTTGATTTTTTACCGTTTCGCGGCGGCTGGTTTGTCTTTCTCTCTTACGAACTGGCTCAGGAAGTTGAACCGGTATTAATACCGTTAATGTTGAACAATCAGACACAGCAGTGCCTGCCGCTGGCTTACGCTGCCAGAGTCAGGCAGGCTCTGATTATTGATCATCAAAAAAAGCGCCTGTTCTTTGTAACGGAACAGGGTATTGAACATAAAGCGGCCCTTCAGGTACTGCAAAAAGATATTGAACAGATACAGTCAGAACCCGAATCGCTCCTGCAGATTGAAGACTTCCTGCTTAATTTGCAGGAAGAACCTGAACAGCCGTTTTTAGCTTCTGTAGAACGTGTCCGCAGGTATATACGCGATGGTGATGTCTTTCAGGTTAATATGTCCCGTCTCTGGCAGGCGGATATCGGCAGCCCTGAGCGTATTAACAGCCCTGAGCCTACTAACCGCCATAAACATTCTGACTTTGCAGCCTCTGTCTATAAAAAACTAAGCCAGTCTAATCCGGCACCTTTTTCCGGCCTGGCAGGATTTAAAACTGAAGCAGGCCGGGCAAGTATTATTTCATCCTCTCCGGAACGACTGTTAAGCATTAAAAACAACCGTCTTGAATCCAGACCCATAGCGGGTACTCATCCGCGCGGTATTTCTAACGAAGAAGATCAGCGTCTGATAGAACGTCTGCATAATCATCCTAAAGAACAGGCTGAACATATTATGCTGATTGATCTGATCCGAAATGATCTGGGGCGGGTCTGTGTGCCCGGCACGGTCAAGGTGGATGAATTAATGGTCAATGAAAGTTATGCTCATGTTCATCATATTGTATCCAATGTAGTTGGAGAATTGCATAAGGACAAAACACCGGTGGATGCTATAAAGGCTTTATTCCCCGGGGGAACCATTACCGGTTGTCCTAAAGTACGCTGTATGGAAATTATTGCGGAACTGGAACAGTGCCCCCGGGGTGCTTATACCGGCTCTATGGGCTATATTAACCAGGACGGCAGTATGGATCTAAATATTTTAATCCGTACTTTTGTTCTACAGGAACAGCCTGCAGAAGATAAAACATCAACAGCCCCTGCTGCACAGAAACTTAGTTTCAGAGCAGGAGCGGGACTGGTGTTTGATTCCATTGCACAACGGGAATTACAGGAAACCAGAGCCAAGGCCAGGGGCCTGCTCAGAGCATTGGGGCTAAATTAAGAATTAATGTTTATGACATGGATTAACGGACAATTAAAGGCCTCACTGCCCGTTTCTGACCGGGGGCTGGCCTATGGCGACGGTATTTTTGAAACCATTGCCTGTATCAATCAGAAACTGCACCTCTGGTCCCGTCACTGGCAACGTCTGCAGCAGGGTGCAAAACAGCTGGATCTGGAACTACCGGAACAGCAGACTTTATTAAACTGGATAGAGCGGGCACTGACTGAAAAAAACAATCTGCCAGAGGCTGTGGTTAAAATTATTATTACCCGGGGTTCCGGCGGCAGGGGATATAAAAGTCCTGAACAGCCGCAACCGCGAACCATTATTACTGTTCATCCATGGCCGGAACATAATGATAATGACTATCAGCAGGGCATAAGCGCCATGGTCTGTCAGACCTGCCTGGCACCTCAGCCCTCTCTGGCCGGGATAAAACACCTGAACCGACTGGAACAGGTACTGGCGGCACAGGAACTGTCGGCCAGGAACGGTCGGGAAGGTCTTATGCTGGAGTGTGCACCTGCGGATAATGATAAGCCTGCTAAAAAAATAGTGATAGAAGGTGTCAGTTCCAACCTGTTTTTTGTGAGCAGAGGACAGTTGTTTACTCCAGAAATTACTTATAGTGGTGTCAACGGTACAATACGCAGTGAGTTACTGGAGCGTGCACAGGCTCTGGGTATACCTCTGACACCGGGCCGCTATGAATTGCAGGATGTACTGAATGCCGATGAAGTGTTTTTTACCAATAGTATTTTTGGTATCCTTCCTGTCAGTAGAATAATTTATCAACAAGGCCAGAAGAGCAGGCACTATCAGCAACGTGATGTGAGTATGCAGCTGGCAAAAAGCCTTAATCCGGAACTGCAGCGCCCCTGCCAATTTAATAACCTATGATAAAACGATTAATTAAACTGATTGCCGTATTATTACTGATTGCCAGTTTTGCCGGAGCCTGGTACTGGAATGAATATAATGTATTTTTACAGACTCCGTTGAGTTTTTCCGATGATGCCGAGCGTACTGAGCAGAACTTTATCATCCATAAGGGCGACAGTATAAAAAAAGTTGCCCGTAAACTGCAGGAGCAGCACTTTATTGAGCATCCCCAGTACTTCTGGCTCTATACCCGCTTATCCAAACAGGCTGAAAAAATAAAAGCAGGAGAATATACGCTTACCACAGGCATAACAGTAGAGGAACTGGTAAACCGCTTTGTGTCGGGTAAGGTGAACCAGTATGCCCTGACTATTGTAGAAGGCTGGACAGTTAAAGATGCACTGGCTCAGATAAACAAAGATCCCAATCTGGTTCACACACTGGACAAAAAGCCGGTTAAAGAAGTATTAAAAAAACTGCCGGAGTTGTTGAACAGCCCTTATAAAAACATCGAAGGTCTGATATATCCGGATACCTATAATTTTCCCAGAGGTACCACCGATCTGCAGTTTATTGAGCGTGCCTATAAACAGATGCAGCGTGTTCTGGAGCAGGAATGGCAGCAAAGAGAGAA
>JALVDE010000431.1 GCA_027009375.1 Gammaproteobacteria bacterium | reverse complement strand
AATATTTTTTACATACTGAAGCTATCCAGCGCCTTGTAAGTGTTTTTCAGGTATTTTTAATCCTGAGTACCATTATTGCTTTTATTCTCGGCACCAGTTTTATAATCAACAGCCATGATCTGCCTTATTCTCAAACAGAATTACTACTCAATTTACATCTTAATTTATTTTATATTTTTATTCTTGTCGCTATGATAGCAGCCTGGATAATTGTTTTAATGAACGAAAGCCGGCATTTTGTTGAAACCGAACTCACTCAAAAAAACCAGGCCCTGGACATAAGCGAAGAACGCTATGATCTTGCCATGTCGGTAGCCAATGATGGCTTATTTGACTGGAATATGGAAACAGATGAAGTTCTTTTTGACAGTCGTTACTATACTATGGCCCAATATAAACCCGGGGATTTTCCACAAAGTTATGAGCAATGGGAACAACGAATTCATGTTGAAGATAGAGCACAGGTTATTAGCCGTGTCCAGGATTATATTGATGGGAAAATAAATAAATACGATACTGAATTTCGTTTTCTACGTAAAGATGGCAGTTATATGTGGATTCGTGCTCGTGGCGGTATTGTGTCCCATGATAAAACGGGTAAACCATTACGCTTTCTGGGTACACATTCGGATATAACCGATCGTAAAAAAATTGAAGAACAAATTACTACTCATGCCTACTATGACAGTCTTACCAGCTTGCCTAATCGATTTTTGTCTCTGGAACGGCTCGACCTGTTAATAAAAAAAGCCGAACGCAAACAATATAAAATTGCCGTATTATTTCTGGATCTGGATGATTTTAAAAAAGTAAATGACAGTCTTGGTCATGAAGTTGGTGACAGGGTTCTGATAGAAGCAGCCTCCCGTTTAAAGAGCATTATACGAAATGAGGATACTGTGGGACGTCTGGGTGGTGATGAGTTTATTTTACTTCTGGACGGTTTAAAGAAAAGTACTGATGCTGAGCCTGTAGCCAAAAAACTTATTCAAAAATTTCAGCTCCCTTTTACTATCGATAAAAGGGAGCTGATATTAACGACCAGTGTCGGAATAGCCATATATCCAGAAGATGGTTCAACGGCAGCACGTTTACTCCGCCACGCAGATGCAGCCATGTATAATGCCAAGGCTCTGGGACGCAATACCTTTTCTTTTTTTACTGAAGAATTAAACCATAAAGTTGTCCGCCGTCTCGCTCTGGAAGAACAATTACATGGTGCCTTAAAACGTGAAGAGTTTATTGTGTATTTTCAGCCAAAAATTGACATTGCTAATGGCCATATTATGGGTGCTGAAGCTCTTTTACGCTGGTCTAATCCCGTACTGGGGCAGGTATCTCCTGAAGAGTTTATCCCACTGGCTGAACAAAGCGGTTTAATTATTTCGTTAGGAGAATTTGTTTTAAAACAGTCATTAACAATTTTAAAACAATGGCAATATATAGAACAAGTTAAAAATGAACAGTTTTCGATAGCCATAAATCTTTCTCCACGCCAGTTTCGTGATCCCAGACTGGCCGATACTTTCATCCAGCTTATTGAGCAATCCGGTTTGTCTTTTCATCTTATTGAGCTTGAACTCACAGAAGGAATATTAATGAGCGGTCACCATTATATTAATGATTCCCTTTTGCAATTAAGCCAGTCTGGATTACTTCTGGCCATGGATGATTTTGGAACAGGTTATTCGTCTTTAAGCTATCTTCGCAAGTATCCATTTAATATAGTAAAAATTGATCGCAGTTTTATTAATGAAATGGACTCTAATCATAATGACCGTGAGTTAATTAATGCCATTGTATCCATGGCACACAGTCTGAATTTAAAAGTGGTTGCAGAAGGTGTCGAAACTGAATCTCAATTGAATTATCTCCGTCAGATCGGTTGTGACTATGCCCAGGGGTATTATTTTAGTAAACCCTTATCTGCCAGTAAAATGGAAAAATTTCTTTTATCCTGATTATGGCCAAAATAACTCGACCTGAACATGGCGGTGCTCTTATTCCGGCCACAAAAAAATACCAGATAAAAAAGTCTGACTGGCTGGATTTATCTACGGGGATTAATCCCCATGGCTGGCCTGTCCCTGAAATTCCCCCTGCAGTCTATAACCGTCTGCCTGAAACTGATGACGGTCTTATAGAATGTGCACAAAACTATTATCAAAACCCGGATTTAATCGCTATAGCGGGTTCCCAGGAGGCGATTCAGTTAATACCTAAAACACTATCAGAACTCAATTTAATACCAACTCGTCCCAGGGTCGGACTGGTTACACCCGCTTATGCTGAACATGAATTCAGCTGGCAGCTGGCCAGAGCCGAAATTATGCACCTTAGCCCTGACAATATTGAAAGTCACCTGGCTGAACTGAATGTACTGGTTTTAATTAATCCCAATAACCCCTCCGGCCATTTATATTCTCCTGAAAGCCTGCAATTATGGCAGCAGCAATTAAATCGGCATAAGGGTTTTATGATTATTGATGAAGCCTTTATGGACTGCACACCTCAATACAGTCTGCTCCCTCATACCGATTTTAATCAGGCTGATAATCTGATTATATTACGTTCTGTTGGCAAGTTTTTTGGTCTGGCGGGGATCCGTGCCGGTTTTATGGCTGCACAGCCTAAAGTACTGGAAAGTTTTCAATTTTTTCAGGGCCCCTGGTCTGTCAGTCATCCTGCCCGTTATGTGTTAAAACAGGCTTTAAAGGATACTCAATGGATTGAACAAAACAGACAATGGCTTCTACAGCAGTCTGACAGGCTGGAGAATATTTTAGTGGATTTTATACAGAATTTTGATCAACAGGCAAAGGTAAACGGCAGCCCGCTATTTAAAACCGTATTCACAGATAAGGCACAAAACCTTTTTGAGCACCTGGCACATCAGGGCATATTGACCAGGCTATTGGATAATTTATCTGGTGTACGCTTTGGCCTGCCCGGTGACAGCCAGCAGTTTGAACGACTTGGTCAGGCAATAAACTATAGTAGTTGCGACCTGACAAGACCATTTATAAAAGGATGCTAATACGTGCTTGCCATTGCCATATTATTAACTGGATATTCAATTTTTAGCGCAATAATTTTAGCGTTTACTCATTTTAATTCTCATTATTACCCTGAACAGCCCCAGATTCGCATTATGGGAATATTGCTGGTTTTAATATTGGCAGGATTACAACTGGTTCACTTTCTGTATCTTTATTCAGATTTGTTCTACATGCAAAATGGTTTCTATCTTATCCTGCTGTTTTCTGTTGCACCGGCATTTTACCTGTTTAGTAAACCGCTGTTAAAAGGGGCTGTAGAATTCCACCCGACCGATTTAATTCATCTGTTACCAGTGATAGTTGCACCCTGGCTAACTTTATCTATGGCGTTGCCGCTCTCATTTGCAGTTGGCGCTGCGTATTTGTTATGGCTGGCACACGGTGTTTATGCCTTACGGGAACAACGCAGCCGTTTTAACCTGGAAATCGCCATGTTATCCATTACCTTTGTCATTGCCGTTATCGTGTTAATTATGGGGTTCACTTTACCGATAATGGAAAACAAGTTGTTTTTCAGCCTGTATGCAAGCTCAATCGGAGGGGCATTTATCTTTATGAACCTGGCCATTGCCCTGTCTCCTCAACTGCCTTCCAAAATTGTTGAAGCAGCCGAAGAGGTCTATACAAACACGACGCTTGCAAATATTAATTGTGATGAAGCAATGCAACAATTATCCGTATTGATGAAAGACGCTAAGGTATATGAAGATCCCAGGCTTAATCTTAATTCTCTGGCCAGCCGACTTGATTTATCAGGACATCAATTATCTGAACTTATTAACACTCACCTGGGAAAAGGGTTCTCCCGTTATATCAGGGAACAGCGGGTTGAGGCGGCCAAAGCCATGTTATTAGCCGAACCTTCAGCATCCGTACTTTCTGTCGGCCTGAGTGTGGGATTTACTTCACAATCCAACTTTTACGATGCTTTTCGTGAAATAACCGACATGACTCCCGGCAAATACCGCAAAATTAATACCGCTAATACTCCAGAATGATCATTCAGGAACCGGAATTAACACCTGAATTATCATTCAGGAGGTTCTGACCTGCGTCATACCTTAGGCTGAATTCAACGATTCTCATAAAAGGATTCAGACCAATGAATATTTTACTCACCGGAGCCAGTGGTTTTATTGGCCGGCATCTTACCAGAAAGCTGCAATCCAATGGTCACACGGTGATTGCGTGCAGCCGAAAGAATGGTTTTGATTTCACTAAAATGCGCTCAAAAGAGGACTGGATGCCGCATTTGAACCATGTTGACATTATTATCAACTGTGTCGGCATTATTTATGAAACCAGGGAACAAACATTTAATGCATTACATTACCAGACGCCTTCAGCACTGTTTCGGGCCGGAGCTGATGCCAAAGTAAAACGCATTATACAAATCTCTGCATTAGGTGCCGATGAGCATTCGTCTGCACCCTATCACATCACTAAAAAGGCTGCGGATGATGTATTAAGGTCATTACCGCTAAACTGGTTTATCTTACGGCCCTCACTGGTCTATGGACACGGAGGAAAAAGTACGGCATTTTTTAAGCGTCTGGCCCGTTTCCCTGTGATACTGCTTATGGAAGGAGGGCTTCAGCCCGTACAGCCCGTTCATATTAATGATTTAACCGATTGTATTTTGCGTTGTCTGGTCAGTACTGATACAAATATCACGATAGATGTTGTTGGCGCACATGCCCTTTTTTTTAAAGACTGGCTACAACTGATACGCACATCAGAAAACAGACCAGAAGCCCATATTATATCAATCCCTTTTAAATTCTGCCTGATAATTGCCTGGCTGCTTAAACCTTTCATTCCACTGATGCAGACAGAAAACATACGCATGTTAAGAAGGGGCAATTTTTCAGATGTCACACCTTTGGCCGAATTTTTGGGTCATCTGCCTGTGGATATTACTACAGGATGGAGCAAATTATGACTTATCTTACGCTCAAATATTTACATATCCTAAGCATGGTTTTGTTATTTGGCACCGGACTGGGCAGTGCCTTTTATAAATGGATGGCCGATCGCAGTCAAAATTTAGCACATATCACACAGGTTAATCGTCACGTGGTATTAGCTGACTGGATTTTTACCACACCTACGGTAATTTTTCAGCCCGTGAGCGGTTTAATCATGGTGTATCTGACAGGCCTTCCTGTCACAACATTCTGGGTATCAGCCAGTCTTACACTGTATATTCTGGCCGGTCTTTGCTGGATACCGGTGGTCTGGCTGCAAATTCAGATGAGCAAAATGGCGGATACCTCATTAAAACATCAACATGCCCTGCCCCATAAATACTGGCAGTACGCCCGGATATGGTTCTGGCTGGGAGTGCCGGCATTTACCGCTATGGTACTGGTGGTATTTTTAATGGTTTTTAAAACATCTTAAGGAGCCTGTTATGAACAATGAATCTATTATGCAAAAAGCATTAGGCAAGCAATGGCAGCAACTACCACCTGTTTTACAGGCACATTATCAGTACGAAAAAAATTCTGATATGGGTTATCTGAATATTGAATACCCTTCATACATGCAGCCTTATTTAACTTTTCTGCACAGACTGGGGGCGCTGATTAACCGGCACGGTAAAAAAATTCCAACTACAGTTGAAAAACAAATGCAGGGTGACAGGCAATACTGGAATCGCACAATTCAGTTTCCTGATAATAAAAACATCTTGTTTAAAAGTATCTGGGTTCATGATAAGGGTAATGAACTTATCGAATATGTGAACCCGCTCATAGGTTTGCGTATGCGGGTGTATGTTGAAAATGATAAGCTACATTATGAGGGAGTAAACTTTGTATTGAAGATAGGAGACAGATTAATTCCAATCCCGGAATGGTTGTTCCTTGGTCATACGACGATTATTGAAGCCCAGAAAGGTGACGATGAATTTGAAATGGATTTTATTGTGAAACATCCTTTATTGGGAAGGGTATTTCGTTATTCTGGAAAATTTAAAAATGTTTCTGATTTAATTAAGAAATAATCAGGTTAATACTTATTAGAGATTCAACTCATAAATATAGCTAAGTTAAGTTGCACCTATAATTTGAATCCGGGATCAAATGACTCAGTGTACCGATTTATAAAACCGCTTTAAAAAACAAAGTGCTGACAGCTGAATCATCCTGCCATTCCAGAGTCAGCTGACCGTTGATAAAACCAAAGCTTCTGACATTTTTAAGAGCATTGAGAAAACGGTCTTCCAGTTCCATAATATGAGGGTCGCAGAACTTGCGGGTAGCGGCAATGGGCCCGAAACTGATTTCACCGGCCTGTTTGCCTTCTTTAATAGTCGTGGTAAAACGGTTACAGGCACTTTGACCGGATACTTTATGATCATCAAACTGAATAAAAATAGAAATGTCAGCCGGAACTTTTTCCTGCCAGTTTAATTTGAGCAGCTGCCACTTTGGCCCCTGGAGATCCTTGACTGAAATCTGCCCAAGTAACAGGGGGTCATGTTCCACCAGTTGATTATCCTTTAATGCCCAGCTTCTGACGACACGATGAGTCGGACAACAGGCGGGATCTTTTTCTTCGGCCTGAATTACATCCAGTTCAATTTTGCCTTTATCAACCCGGCCCATCTGCAGCTGCACCCGGTCGCCCACCAGCGTAGTAACCAGATTCACCCAGTGACCATTATGAAAAGTGTTAACCGCCATATACACCCGGGTACCGGAGCCGCCTGAACTTTCCCATAAAAAAACAATTTGTTCCGGCTGACCATCCTGATTTAGATCACCGCTAAAGGAAAAGTCTTTAATCAGACCAACCCTTGGCCTGACAGCGGCACCAGGCATATAAGGTTTACCCTGCCAGACTCCTTTTTTAAGGTGTACAGTTTTATCGGGGTAGATACCGGTATAGCTCATATTGGCCGCAGAAGAGGTATTGTCTGAAGCTATAGCAGAACCGGATAACAGCAGGCAGAGTAGTAGTATTCCGGATAGCAGGGTGATTTTCTGGTGCATGGTATTTCCTTTTATTTTTTTGCCCCTCACCCTGACCCTCTCCCGGAGGGAGAGGGTATATGTGGATGTTGGCTTAAATGGCCAGATATTGCTGGCGCAGTTCTTCATTGTCCAGGACTTCCTGAGCCAGGCCGTCAAAGACGACTTCGCCCATATCCAGAATAATAGCACGATCTGCCAGGCGTAGGGCTGCAATTGCATTTTGCTCGACAATGACCGTAGTAATACCCAGTTGCTTGATGTTATCCAGAATGGATTCAATTTCATGCACAATAACCGGAGCCAGTCCTTCATAGGGTTCATCCAGTAATAACAGCTTGATGTCACGAGCCAGAGCACGGGCTACAGCCAGCATCTGCTGTTCACCACCGGACAGGGTTACTCCAATCTGATCCTTACGTTCACCCAGGCGGGGAAAATGTTCGTAGATCCGTTCAATTGACCAGCCAATGGGTTCA
>JALVDE010000430.1 GCA_027009375.1 Gammaproteobacteria bacterium | reverse complement strand
TTTCCTTTCTGTCTCAGGAATCCCTTTGCCGGTATCAGCAATAGTAATGATCATTTCAGGCGTTTTCCGATCCATATTACATTGGTACTGTATCCTGATTTCGCCATGTTCCGGAGTATATTTGATGGCATTATCAAGAATATTTGTAAACACCTGAAAAATCATACCCTTATCAGCATAAATAGTTTTATGTGCAGAATTAGCATTGGCTCCTGTGTTAATCAGCTTAATGCCTTTCTCTTCTGCCAGTGGTTCATAAAATTCCACTACATCATTGAGCAGCTGATCAATATTGACCTGGCTAAATGAACCTTTCTGTGCGCCGCTTTCCAGTTTATTAATACGCAGCATGGCATTAAAGGTGGTTAGTAGATTATCGGTTTCCTGTAAAGCCTGGGAAATACCCTCAGAGGTTTCAGCGCTGCAGTTCTGCTGAATAGCTTCAAGGCGACTGCGCAGGCGGGTTAACGGCGTTCTCAGATCATGAGCAATATTATTGGAAATATTCTGAATACCCTGCATCAGTTTATGAGTCTGATCCAGCATTTCATTAATATTACGAGCCAGCAAATCATAATCATCGTCAGTACCGCGCAGGTGAATACGCAGGTTTAGATTACCATCACTGATCTGGTTAATGGTTTCATTTATGAGGTTAATTTTTTTAATGGTGCTGATACTGATAATAAACCCGCCAATAGCACCCAGTAACAGGGTAATAGCGATACCAGTGATCAGGGAGTTAAAAATCATATGCTCCTGTTTATGAGCAGACTCTATATCCAGACCATTAATAAGCATCAGGTTGTTTGGCAGAGGCATTAATAATAACCGGGCGGAATGGGTTTTCTGTTGCGGGTTATCGGTTAAACCGTCCAGTAAAATAATATGCCATCCGGGTTTATCCAGTTCCGGGATTTTGGTTAAATTACCTGCCAGAATGGTTTTTGTTTCAGGGTTAAATAACAGGTATATGGAATCGTAATTTTTCTGTTTTAAGCTGGTTTCAATACTCTCCTTAAGCTTTTCTACACCATTGACGTTATAAATGGTCTGCAGGCGTTCCATATCGTATTCAATATGATGGTCCAGCTGTTCGTAGTTATAACTGACTGTTGACCAGTAAATAAAGCTCAGCAGGATAAAGGAGGAAAGAATAAATAATACAAAATAAAGAAACACCATTCTAAAGGTGGAATTGTGTATTACCTTTTTAAAATGGTCTTTAAAACCTGTCTGCTCAGGCTTTGATGACATAACCTGCCCCGCGTACAGTCTGAATAAGCGGCTTGCCAAAAGGCTTGTCTATTTTTTTCCTCAGGCGGCTCATGTGTACATCAATGACATTGGTCTGTGGATCAAAGTTATAATCCCAGACATGTTCAAATAACATGGTACGGGAAACCACCTGACCGGCATGGCGCATTAAATATTCAAGCAGACGGTATTCTGTTGCCAGCAAATTGATATCCTGATTAGCCCGGGTCACCTTATGAGTGAGCAAATCTATTTTTAAATCGGCCAGTTCAAGTTGAGTTTCCTGGTGGCCGCCGTCACTGCTGGTATTTCTTTTACCAAGAATTTCTACCCTTGCCTGCAGCTCAGAAAAAGCAAAGGGTTTAACCAGATAATCGTCGGCACCGCTTTGCAGACCCTCTACCCGTTGTTCTACATCAGCCATAGCACTGAGTATAATTACCGGTGTTTTTATATTGGAAGCCCGAAGGGTTCGGATAATGGTTAAACCTTCAATATTGGGCAGCATACGGTCAATAATCATAACATCGTAGCTTTCGGTCGTGGCAAAAAAAAGGCCGTCCTTACCGTCGGTCTGATGATCCACAACATGATTATTTTCAGTCAGCCCTTTAATAATAAAGTCTGCAACACTTTGATCGTCTTCAATTAATAATATACGCATAGTAGGTTCTTATTTAACGGCTTTTTATTTAACATTAATGGTAATAATTTTTGATACCAGTTGATCATAAGGTTCATGTTCTTCATCACCGACAATCAGTTGTAGGGTATGTTTTCCTGGATCAAGGGTAAGCAATACTGCTTTTTCAGCACTGTCAAAATGCAGATGATTTTTATCATAGGGAATAGGCTCATCCAGGGAAAGTGCGGCGGGACTGTCTATAATTAAATGGAAATGACCGGCTTCATATATATCTTCACCAGTTGGCGAGATTTTAAAGTTACGGATGCCGAATTTTACTGTTACTGGGCTACTGACAGTCTGACCATCTGACGGACTGATAATATAGGTGGAGGCATTCATGGGGACACCATGAGCAAAACTCAGATTAGCAGATAATATTGCTGTCGTTATAAAGGTACTGATAAAAATTAAAAATTTATTCATAAATAAAGTGCCGTGTTCCAATTATGTGAATCCTTTTATAAGGAAATTCTAATTTAACAAATCCCCCTTCATATATGTAAAGGGGGATAAGTTTAATGGTTTTTGCTCAGGGTTGCTTTTATCTGCTCATATTCATCAGTAGAGACCTCTCCCCGGGCATAACGTTCATTTAAAACATCAAGGGCACTTTTGTCAGGAGATTGAGCAGAGTTTAATAACTGATTAAAAACCCCTGCCTGATACAGAACAACCAGTAGAACCAGTAGTAATAACCATAGCATAATACACCTCCGGATGTGATATTTGAATATTGAGTATAAAAATTAATGAGTCATGTTAGTATCAATAGCTCTTAAGTGAATATTATTATCCTCTTTATAAGGATAAGCACTACTATTGTCTGACATTATCCAGCTCATACTGGAGCCATCCATATGGTACTGGTCATGTTTTAACCACATCATACTGATAGAAATAATAAACAGGGCTATTAATAATAAAATTAATAAGTTCATTGCCATATTCTGTTTTTGTTCGGTTTTCATTTTTTTAACCTGTATAAATTTTGACCTGTTTTAGCTATTCTTTGTCTATAAGCTAATTTTCTCATAGTTTATCTTGCATAAACCTTACCTGAACATTAAATAAAATTCATTTTTAAAAGAGCTGTAAAATATATATCATGTATTTATAAATCAATCAGTTATGAAACATTAAATATATTTAATGTTCATGAAAGATTCGTGTTATGTTGAACCTGTAAAATTACAGACTGATTTGTATATCTGTCTGAATTTTTTGGAAATTAAAACCGTGCAATTGTTTTTTAAGCAGTTGCAGCTCCAAATCAGACAAATCTTTAATATATGGGAGTGAATATGCATTATATGCAGCCAAAATTTCGTTTAAAAAAGCCGTTTTTATCTGTTTTTTTAAGCTTTCACCTGATAGTGGTTCCCGCTGCTATTACCATGGCCGGTCAGGCTGCACCGAAAAGCTCCGAAAAAACTCAGTCTGTGAGTCTGACACAGAGCCAGACAGTACTGACCCTTAAAGAGGCTGAACGCATTGCACTGACCGATGAACCGGGTATTATCAGTCAGCAATGGCAGGTCAAATCACTCTCTGAACAGGCTGTGGCCGATGGTCAGCTAATGGATCCCAAATTACAGGTAGCCCTGGCTAATATGCCGACTGACACCTTTGATTTTGATCAGGAGAATATGACCCAGTTTAAAGTGGGCATACTGCAGCAGTTTCCAGCAGGAGATACCCTGGAGATAAAACAGCAGAAAACCCTTAAACAATCTGAACTGATCGCTACTAAAATTTCTGAACGAAAAATCAACATTCTTAAAGAAGTGCGCCTGACCTGGCTGGAGATCTATTACTGGGAACAGGCTTACAAAACCATTCGTCAAAATAAACGTTTTTTCACGCAACTGGTTGAAATTGTACAGTCCATGTTTTCTGTTGGCCGTAATAATCAGCAGGATTTAATTCGTGCCCAGCTGGAGCTTAGCCGACTGGACGATCGGTTGACTAAAATAACCCAGAAAATCAATACCCAACGCTCTAAACTGGCTCGCTGGATTGGCAGCCAGAACAGTTATAATGCTCTGTCCAAAGACCTGCCTGATATCAACATACCGGAATTATCGAATCTGAATGATGATAATCTGACTCAATTATTTATGACCCACCCAAAAATCCAGGAAATAGACAAGCAGATGGAGGTCAGTCGTAAAGATATAGAGCTGGCTAAGGAAAGTTACAAACCCGGCTGGGGACTGAATGTCAGTTATGGTTATCGTGATAACAAGCCAATGGGCCCGAATCGCAGCCGTGCCGATTTTCTGTCAGCGGGAGTCACTATTGACTTACCTGTTTTTACCGCCAACCGGCAGGATAAGAAACTGCTGTCTAAGGAACATAAATACCAGTCTTTAAAAGACAAACGTAATGAAATATTAAGACAATTGGTTTCTGGTCTGCAGCAGGAAATGGCTAAAGAAGAACAGCTGCAGAAACGCCATCAACTTTATTACAAAATACTCTTGCCTCAGGCTAAACGTCAGACCCGGGCATCCCTGCTGGCTTATCAGTCGGATCGAGGGGATTTTGCAGATGTTATGCGAGCCTATATTGATGATCTGAATGCTAATCTGGACGAACGTCGTATTGCGGTTGATCATCTGCAGACCAGGGCCAGAATACTTTACTATGTATCGGATACCTGGCAAAAATAATTATTCAGGCCCTTTTTACAAATTAAAAAAATAAACAAACCACCATTTGCGGTAATTTAGAGGATATTAATGTGAACAAACTTTTAACGGGTGTCATCCTGATTGGAGCCGGTCTGGTAGGCGGTTATCTTTCTCAGCCATTTATTCAACAGCAGTTACAGTCGGCAGGTATATTATCTTCTTCAGAAGAGGGCGGTGCTTCAGGGCAGGGCTCCGGAGAGAAAAAGATTCTATACTGGGTGGCACCCATGGATGCTAATTACCGCCGTGATAAACCGGGTAAATCTCCAATGGGTATGGATCTGGTTCCGGTATATGAAGATGAAGGCGGTGAAGACGGTGTTGTTAAAATATCTCCAGTGGTTCAGAACAACCTGGGTGTTCGTATTACTACCGTAAAAAAAGGGCAGCTTGACAGGGAAATCAACACGGTTGGCTATATTCAGTTTGATGAGGAAAAACTCTATCATCTGCATACCCGTGTCGAAGGCTGGGTAGAAAAACTGGATGTTAAAGCAACCGGAGACGTGGTAAAAAAAGGCCAGAAACTGTTTGAATTATACAGTCCGGCACTGGTTAATGCTCAGGAAGAATATCTTACTGCACTGAAAAGCGGCAACAGGATTTTAATAAATGCCTCTAAAGACAGATTGTTATCTCTGGGACTGACACCGGGCCAGATTAAGAATCTGGCAAAAACCCGTAAAATTGAACAACGTATTGCCTATTATTCCAAACATGATGGTTTTATAGAAAACCTGATGATTCGTGAAGGCATGTTTGTTAAACCTTCAATGGATGTGCTGACCATAGGCCAGATTGATACTGTCTGGGTTATAGCGGAAGTCTTTGAACGTCAGAGCGGCTGGGTTAAAAAAGGTCAAACCGTGGATATGACCGTTGCGGCATACCCTGGTAAAACCTGGAAGGGGATTGTTGATTATATTTATCCGGTACTGGATAAGAAAACCCGTACTCTTAGAGTACGAATTCGCTTTAATAATCCTGAACAGCTTCTAAAACCCAATATGTTTTCACAACTGGTTATTCACAGCAGCCTGGACAGGGAATCTCTGTATGTAAAACGGGAAGCCATTATTCGTAACGGCACCATGGAACGGGTGGTTAAAGCACTGGGTGATGGTAAGTTCCTTTCTGTTGCGGTTAAAACCGGCACAGAAAGTGGTCCTTATGTAGAAATTCTTAAAGGTCTTAAGGAAAATGAGAAAATTGTCAGCTCAGCACAATTCCTGATTGATTCTGAGTCCAGTTTAACCGCCGCTTTTGAGCGTATGGAAGAACCTTCAGAAGTGGAAAAAGCCGATGCCCAACAAAAGGCTGACCAGAAAAAAGTCTGGATTGAAGGGGAAATTGTGGATGTTATGCCCGGCCATAATATGCTGACCATTCAACATAAAGCGGTTGCAGAATGGGGCTGGCCTGATATGTTAATGGATTTTCCTGTTAAAAAAGCAATTGATATTAGTACCCTAAAAGCTAAGGATCCTATCAATTTTCTGGTAGAGAAACATGATGACGGTTCTATAGAAATCATTGAAATCGGCCAGGAGTCGGGTAGTAAAACAGATACAATACCGGCTGATCAGGTCTGGATTACCGGTACTATTCTTAATGTTATGCCCGAGCATAATATGCTCAGTATAAAACACCCTGATGTACCCAAGTGGGGCTGGCCATCAATGGAGATGGATTTTCAGGTTGCCAAATCACTGGATATCAGTCCTCTGAAAGCCAATGAACAAATTAACTTTCTGGTTAAAAAACATGACAGCGGTGCGGTTGAAATTATTGAGATCAATAAAGAGGGCCTGAAATGATTGCTTCAATTGTTTACTGGTCGATTAAAAACCGGTTTTTTATTATTCTCTCAACCCTGATCATGCTGGGATTCGGGATATACTCAGTAAAAGAAACCCCGATTGATGCCATTCCTGACTTATCGGATGTGCAGGTTATTGTTAAGACCTCTTTTCCAGGACAGGCACCCCAGGTGGTTGAGGACCAGGTTACCTATCCCCTGACTACCGCCATGTTGTCAGTACCTAAGGCCGTTACTGTACGTGGTTATTCCTTCTTCGGGGATTCCTATGTATATATTATTTTTGAAGAAGGCACCGATCTGTACTGGGCACGTTCCAGGGTTCTGGAATACTTAAGCCAGGTAGCTTCCTCTCTGCCTCCCAGTGCTCAGTCACAACTTGGCCCCGATGCCACCGGTGTGGGTTGGGTGTATGGTTATGCACTGGTCGACAGAACCGGTAAAACTGACATCAGTCAGTTACGCAGCCTGCAGGACTGGTTCCTGCGCTATGAATTACAGACTGTACCCGGAGTATCAGAAATCGCAACCATTGGCGGTATGGTTAAGCAGTACCAGGTCATTGTTGACCCGGAGAAACTGCGTGCCTATAACATCCCTTTAAGCCTTATTCGCACTGCAATAAACAAGGGCAATCAGGAAGCCGGAGCTTCTGTAGTTGAAATGGGTGAAGCAGAATATATGGTTACAGCGACCGGCTATCTGACCAGTGTTGATGATCTGAAGAAAATTCCTCTGGGCATGAATGTTAATGGTACGCCATTGCAGCTACAGGATGTGGCCGATATTGTTACCGGTCCGCAGATGCGTCGCGGTATTGCTGAACTGAATGGTGAAGGCGAAGTGGTGGGTGCCTACGTGGTGATGCGTTTTGGCGAAAACGCTCAGAAAACCATTGAACTGGTTAAAGAAAAACTGGAAACACTTAAAAAAGGCCTGCCTGATGGGGTTGAAATAATCACCACCTATGACCGCTCAACTCTGATTAACCATGCAGTGGAAAACCTGTATGAAAAGCTTCTGGAAGAATTTATTGTGGTCGTACTTATCTGTGCTATTTTC
>JALVDE010000429.1 GCA_027009375.1 Gammaproteobacteria bacterium | reverse complement strand
AATAATCGGGTTGTTATTAACACCCTCTCTCTGAATAATTTCTGCGGTGTCTCTGCGGTCATCATAAGAACGGTCATTTAACCATTCGGCATACACTTCACCGGAATGATTTTCACTTAAATAGCGGTATTCACCACCAAGCATTAAACCGCGATCTGATAACACCCGGGGGGTTATTGTGGCATCCTGATCCGGGGCTATATTAAAATAATAGGGTGTGGCCAGTTCAAAGCCGTTACGGTCGGAATTGCCAATAGTAGGCATCAGGAAACCGCTCTGACGTTCATTATTGAGCGGGAAGCGGATATAAGGCGTATAAGCGACCGGAACACCCTTAAAGCGCATAACGGCATGAGTGCCTTCACCATATCCTTCTTCGGTATGCAGTTCCAGATCACTGGCACTTAATTCCCAGTCGGGATCACTGGTAGGACAGGTTGTGTAGGTCGGGTTATCCAGGTTAATGGTGCCGGGTTTAAAGCGGATATTGTCGGCTACCCCATGAGCAGGACGGGTCGGCAGTTCATAGCTGGCATTGTCCAGACGGCCTTTGCGTTCATCACTCTGATAGCGGGCGGTATCACCTTTAAAAATAACCCCCGGCTCGCTGATAACCACATTGCCTCTGGCGTCAAAAATCTGGGTGGTTTTATTATAACTGGCCTGATCAGAGGTTAATTTCTGAATATTTTTGGTAATCACGACATTACCGCTGAAATCAATCTGATTGGAATCCGGTGAGACAGCCTCATCGGCTTCAATATTGGTACTTTCATCGGCCTGAGCCTGCATGGCCTTGCGGTCAATCTCAGCCATGGGCTGTACGGCACAGCTTGACCAGGTATCAACTTCACCTGGAGCCCGTGGTTTGTAAACAGGCTGAACAACAGCAATACCGCCACTGGGGCCGACATTAGGATCGGAAAAATCCGGTTCCGGAAACTTTGGTTTCTGAACCACTTCAGCCTGCTGGGGTACGGGTAAAGGTATATGCGCACCGCTTATAGCGGGTGCCAGTTGACCATTGGCAGCGGCACAGTTCCACTGACCATTATCCAATGGCTGACACTGCCAGCCATTGGCCTGATAATTTTCCGCCAGCAGATTTTGAGAGGCTACTATCACAGACAGAGATACAGACAGGGTCAGGAAGGGAACCGTGGTACTGATTCGGACTGGAAAGCGGGCTGAAACGTTACCTGTAAGCATTCCACGAATAATGGAGCTGAGCGGTCTGTTGCCTGACCCGTTACTTGAATTGTGCAATATCTTGTCCGCCTGATTGCCAGCATCAGAATGCTGTTCTAAGTGTATTTGCCCGGATGCTTCCAGTTTATCCATTTTTTTGTTATTTCGTTTTATAATGATGACAAGTGTTAAGCTATTTAAAAGCGCCATTTTAGCACTGATAGTTAGAGTCTGTCGAACGGATTTTAAAGCTAAATAAATCCGTTGAATAGAGTGTTTTTTTAGCTTAATAAGGTTCTTTAAATTCGGACTGTTCCCAGCTCTGAAAAACTTTCTGGGCTTTTTCCCGTACATCCGGGTCTTTGATACGGGCCAGGGTGATGCTTTTCTGCTCATCGGGAAGACGGAGTTCCCTGAAAATAAAGGCATCATCAAAGCCGATTTTGCTGGCATCCTCATAGGTGTTGGCATAATAAACTTTATCGATACGGGCCCAGTAAATAGCTGACAGGCACATCGGACAGGGCTGGCTGCTGGCATACAGGGTGCAGCCAGTCAGGACATAGTGGTTGATATTCTGGCAGGCATTACGAATGGCTTCTATCTCGGCATGAGCCGTTGGATCATTATGCCTGGTTACCTGGTTACTGCCCCGGCCAATAATCTGCCCGTCTTTTACAATAACCGCACCAAATGGACCGCCACAGTGTTCAATGGCGGTCTGGGCCAGTTTAATGGCAGCCGTCATAAACTGTTGATGTAATAAGGTATTCATGTTTTTAATAGTCCTGACCGGCTTTGCTGTCTTGATCTGAATCATTTTAACTTATTATAGTATTCTGCTATTATGTCAGCACTGAAAATTTTGTAAACCCGGTGCATTACTTTAAAATGTACCTGTCTTAAATGAATACGGAAACAGCTATGATAGATTCTAAGCAGCACTACAATGAGCACCCGTCGCAGTTAATAGGTGATTCTCCTGAACTGACTCGTGTAGTGTGGGCATCCAGAATTACTGCCGCCTCTGATGTTACGGTGTTAATCCAGGGTGAAAGCGGCAGTGGTAAGGAGTTGTTTGCCCGTGCTATTCATAACGACAGTCAGAGAAAAGAACAGCCCATGGTGACAGTTAACTGTGCTGCTATTCCGGAAAACCTGGCTGAATCCATGTTGTTCGGACATCTTAAAGGTTCTTTTACCAGTGCCATTGCCGATCAGCAGGGGTATGTTCAGTCTGCGGACAAAGGTACCCTGTTTCTGGATGAGGTGGGTGAACTGTCTTTGCCGGTTCAGGCCAAGTTATTACGTTTTCTGGAATCCTCGGAATGCGAAAAAGTTGGCTCTACGGTCACGGAAAAAGTGGATGTCCGGGTTATTGCGGCTACCAACCGCGATTTACGCGCAGAAATTAAAAAAGGCAATTTCCGGGAAGATTTGTTTTATCGTCTGCATGTCGTGCCACTGGAAATTCCGCCCCTGCGTGAACGCATCAGTGATTTAAAAGCCTTGCTGGAACATTTTACTCAAACTCTGGCACAGCAATATCAGGTCGTTGCGCCTAATTACAGTAAAGCGGCTATAAAAGCCCTGAAAGAATACCACTGGCCGGGTAATGTCCGGGAACTGCGTAATCTATGTGAACGCATGACCATACTGCTGGCTGGTCAGACTGTTGATGTGGATAACCTCCCCGTTGAAATTAAAGCGGTCAGACATGACGGTAAAAATACGCTGGTTTCTTTACCGGAAAATGGTCTGTCTCTGGAAAAGCTGGAAATTGAACTGATCCAGCAGGCACTGGAAAAAACTTCAGGGAACCGTACCCGCGCAGCCCGTTTACTGGGACTGACCCGGGATACGCTTTTGTACCGCCTGAAAAAATATTCCCTGACCTGACACCTTAATTCCTGGGAGTGGGGTTAATCAGTCCTCCCATTCTGGGTTTTGTTTTTTCAGCTTAAGACAAAGCAGTCTGTACTGGCCTTAAAGCCCAGTTTTTCACAGGCCGATGCAGTCATTTCCTGCTGATAATCGCAGTGAACGACCGTTTTAAAGCAGCCGTACTCTTCCGCTAGTTTAGTGGCGTATTTTAATAATTCTACCGCTATCTCATCATCATTATCCATGCAGATCATATCTGTAATTAATGCACTGCTGCTGCCTTCATGGCTTATCTGCACAATAATAACTAAAGTCAGTGTCCCTGTTAGACCCTGTTCTGAACTGGCTACAATCTGAAAATAATTACTGTCTTCAAGAATGGACTGGTAAATGGTATTGGCATCATGGCCCTGCAGTGCCTGACCATTATCAGCTTCAGGACGGTTAAGCAAAGTCAGTATGCCATCCAGATCTTCCTGGTTTGCTTTTCTTACAATAATATTTTCAGCCATAAAATTTCAGAGTCCTTCTTTCCAGACAAGTGTCTTTTCAGGTGCGCTGTTACCGGGTACGCTATAGCCGAGGTTTCTGGCCAGGTGGAAAGTCAGTTGTTGTTGCACCAGTTGAGGGTTTACCTTCTCAATATAGTCACAAAGCTGAACGACTTCAAGATTTTTATAACCGCAGGGATTGATCTGTTTAAAGGGGCTTAAATCCATATTAAGGTTAAGGCTCAGGCCATGAAAACTGCAGCCTTTTTTAATGCGCAGACCCAGTGCTGCGATTTTGGCCTCGTTTATATAAACCCCGGGTGCTTCCTTACGGGCACAGGCCTGCAGGTCATATTCTGCCAGGGTATCAATAATGCTCTGTTCAATCTGGCTGACCAGGTGGCGAACACCCATCCCCCGGCGCTTAATATCAATCAGCAGGTAAGCAATTAACTGGCCGGGACCGTGATAGGTCACCTGACCGCCGCGGTCAATGGGATAACCGGAATCTCTGATGCAGACAGAATATGTTCTTGCTTACCGTTACGGCCCAGGGTAAATACCGGTGGATGTTCCAGCAGCCAGATTTCATCAGGGGTATCTGCATCGCGCTGCTCAGTAAAATCCAGCATGGCCTGCCAGATGGGCTCATAAGCCTGCAGTCCCAGGGTGCGGACTATTATAGTAGCGGGTTCTGAAGGGTGTGGTTCAGGCAAGGATTAAAGAGCCATTTTGGTATGTTCATAAGCATTAAGCTCATGATACAGGTTATCCAGCTGTTCACGGCTGGTGGCGGTAAAGGTTACTGTAACCGCCAGGTATTTGCCATTGCGGCTGGGCCGGGTTTTGACATTAGCCGGATCGACATTATCCACATGCTTCTGACAGACAGTAAGGACATAGTCCGCATAATTATCAATGTCTTCACCCATTACCTTAAGTGAAAATTCACAGGGGAAATGAAGCAGGTGATCCTCGTCAATACTTTCATCATCGGGTTGCAGCGGCTTGTCACTCATAGTTACCTCAGTAATGGCTCAATAATCAGTTTATGAATCCGGCAGGGGGTGACCGCTGCGCAGATGCTGTTTATAGTCCTGGTAGGAGCGGTACATTTCCTGCCAGAGCGGACCTGGGCGGCCTCGGCCAATAATTTTATCATTAAGCCGGGTGACGGGTAAAACCTCTTTGGTGGAACTGGTCAGCCAGATTTCATCGGCCTGCAGGAGTTCGGACTCGCTGATGGGCTGCTCCTTCAGGCAGATATTTTTATTACGGGCAATCTGCACCACCAGATCCCGGGTGACACCCGGTAATAACATAGGGCTTTTGGGCGGGGTAATAATACACTGCTGCCGGACAATAAAAATATTACTGGCAGCCCCTTCAGTGGCATGGCCGTTACGAACCAGAATGGCTTCATCAGCCCCCTGATCCTGGGCTTGCTGGCGTAATAATACATTGGGCAGTAATGAGATGGACTTAATATGACAGTTCAGCCAGCGGTTATCCGGCAGTGTAACGGCCTTAACACCCTGCTTCACTTTATCCTCAGAAACGGTGTTTAGCTCAGAAGTCATAATGACCACAGTAGGCTGTGATTGCTCAGGAAAACGGTGATCCCGTGGGGCTACCCCCCGGGTAACCTGCAGATATACGGACTGATCATCCAACTGGTTGTGTTCAATAACAGTAGCAATGGCTGTTTGCCATTGCTCCAGTGTTAACGGGTTGTTAATGCGAATTTCTGACAGGTTGTTGGCCAGCCGCTGCAGGTGGTGCTTAAGGCGAAAGGGATGGCCGCCATAGGCGGGAATAACTTCATAAATACCATCACCAAAAATAAAGCCCCGATCCAGTATGGAAATATGAGCCTCACTAAGCGCCACATAGTTACCATTTAAATAAACCACGGGTTCAGACAAGGCGCCTTACTCCAGCATCATTAAGGCACTGTCTTTGGCCTGCTGCCAGAGGCTGCCTTCGGGAATATCTTCCAGGGCAATCAATGGGGAACTGGCCAGTACCTTGCCGTCCAGTGTTATTTTAACTGAACCCAGTTTCTGACCTTTACTGACCGGTGCTTCCAGAGGCGTATTTATGGTCATGGCTGGTTTCAGGTTTTTATACTGTCCACGCGGTATGGTAACGGCGATATCATTGGCTACGCCAACGGCCAGTTGTTCTTTACTGCCCTTGTAGATACGGATTTTTTTGAGGGTTTTCTGAGCAGGATAAATAATATGGGATTCATAAAAACGGAACCCGAAATTAAGCAGTTTCTGCGTTTCCTGGGCACGGGCATTGGCACTGCTGGTACCCAGTACCACGGAGATCAGACGCATATTATTGCGTTTGGCTGAGGCCAGCAAACAATAACCGGCTTCTTCTGTATGACCGGTTTTCATGCCGTCCACGCTTTTATCACGCCATAACAGAGTATTGCGGTTGGACTGCTTGATTTTGTTGTAGGTAAAATCTTTGGTGGAATACCATTTATAGTATTGAGGAAATCGTTTTATCAAAGCACGAGCCAGAATGGCCAGATCTCTGGCGGTGGTTTTATGGGTCTTGTCAGGCAGACCGGTGCTATTGATAAAATGGGTGTTCTTCATTCCCAGTTCCTGGGCATGCTGGTTCATCAAAGCCGCAAAGGTGTCTTCACTACCGGCAATATGTTCAGCCAGGGCTACAGAGGCGTCATTACCGGACTGAATAATCATGCCCTGAATCAGATCTTCCACAGACACCTTGCTGTTGACATTAATAAACATCCGGGAGCCTGGGGTTTTCCAGGCTTTTTTGCTGACTGTAACCAGGTCGTCCAGTTTGATATTGCCTTCTTCCAGCTCGGAAAAAACCACAAAAGCCGTCATGACCTTGGTAATACTGGCTGGCGCTACAGGCATATCGGCATTTTTCTGGGCAATGATTTTACCGCTGTTGTAATCCATCAGAATATAGGATTTGGCAGCAATATCCGGTGCCCTGGGGATGATTTTCGGAGCAGCCTGCAGAGTATTAATGGTAAACAGGGAACACAATAACAGGGGAAAAAAGTAAGTAAGGATCCGTTTCATAAATTTGCAGCTCAAATATTCAGGTTAATGATAAAAAATTGTCATTAAGAGGTAGTTCTGGAACCTGCATATTAACTATAACAGGCCTGTTTTGTAGTGAGTTGAATTCTAACTTAAAAACGGGCAAATTAGAAAAACAATTACTCAATTCTAAATTAATTGGGCAAAAATAATTTTAAAAGGTTCAAACTATTTAGGCGTTAATCAATAACCACGCTGGGAGCATTAAAACCCTTTTGGGTCAGGCGTTCAGTCAGATTGTCGGCCTGTTCTACATTATCCAGGGGACCGATGCGTACCCGGTAGAATTTCTGGCTGCCCTTGAGTGTACTGCTGACACTGGCCAGAGTGGAGCCAAGGGCACTATTTGCTCTGTTTTTCAGAGCATAGGCATTATGGGAACTGACAAAAGCTCCCAGCTGCAGAAAAATACCATTTATTTTTGGAACGGGTACTTTTGTTATGGTTTCAGACGGTGTGTTCACAATGGGCGCAGGGATTGTCCGGGCAGTTCTGGTTTTGTTGTTCCAGTTATCCGGATCAATAGCCTCTACTTCTACCAGTCCAGTGCCGGTGCCTTTTATACCCAGCTTAATGGCTGCAGTATGGGATAAATCGATGATGCGGTTTTCATGAAATGGACCCCTGTCATTGACTTTAACAATGACCTGGCGGCCGTTTTTCAGGTTGGTGACTTTGACATAAGTAGGTAAGGGCAGGGTTTTATGCGCGGCAGTCATGCCGTGCATATCATAGGCTTCTCCGCTGGAGGTGCGTTTACCGTGGAATTTACTGCCGTACCAGGAGGCAATGCCCCGTTCCTTATAGCCTCTGGCTGACTTCATAACATAATAGCGCTTGCCGAATACCACATAGGA
>JALVDE010000428.1 GCA_027009375.1 Gammaproteobacteria bacterium | reverse complement strand
ATTACGAATAAAGGCTTCAGGGCTTGCAGAGGTGCTGCCCAAAGCAGCGGGCGTGTCGTCCAGTTCCATACTTGTTTCTTCCATGAATTTTGAGCAGGTCGTTTGTTTGGGGATGTCTCCATGACATCCGGCAAACGACCTGTATTTTCTTATATTTTGTGGAGCAGGTCAAATAGTCTACAGCGGGTACACAGGATGGGGCTTTTTCTCTTTATAGTATTTCATCATCTGGGGTGCCAGAGCGCGTAACGTGGCCTGACGATTACCCGGTGCCGGGTGGGTACTAAGAAACTCCGGTGGATTGGCACCGCCAACACGGCCCATTTTTTCCCACAGGGTAGCGGCTGCATAAGGGTCATAACCGGCTTTAGCCGCCAGTTCAATGCCCATTCTGTCTGCCTCACTCTCAGCCGTTCGGCTGTTGGGCAGTTGTATAGCCAGATTGGCGGCCAGTGCAGCACCGGTTAAAGCCGCTCCCCGGTTGGAATCATTAGCCGCCACAGCTACCGCCATCAGGCCGATCTGGGAAGCCATGGCTACTGACATTTTTTCTGCCGTATGGTTAGCCAGCGCATGGGCAATTTCATGTCCCATAACCTGAGCCAGTTCATCGTCTGTTGGTTTTACCTTGTTTAACAGGCCGGTATAAATAGCCATTTTACCGCCCGCCATACACCAGGCATTAACGGTCTCAGGATCGTCAATCACTTTTACACTCCAGTCCCAGCTTCTGGTTCTTGGGTAATCATGGATGGCCTGGGCAATTAAACGCCCGGTAATTTGTTTGACCCGTCTGGTTACAGCCGGATTATTATCAATTTTACCTTTATCATCCAGCGGCTGAAGGGTTTTAACATAGGCTTCTTTAGAAGCGCTGATGGCCTGCTCAGGAGAAACCAGCATTAACTGTCGACGTCCGGTGGGACTGGTGGTACAGGCTGTAATGACTAAAACCAGTACTAACAGCGGTATAATAAATAAACGTTTCATTATTACAATTATTCCTTAAAGTGATTATCTCTTAACGGCTTAAACAGATATTCCAGACCATTGGTCTTAATTTCCAGCACAATGGCCAGCATCCTGCCCAGTTCACCCTCTGGAAAACCTTTATTGGCAAACCAGACCACATAAGGCTCAGGCAGGTCTATCAGCAGACGATCTTTATATTTGCCAAAAGGCATTTTATATCGAGCCAGCCTGAGTAGCAATTGCGGATCGGAAAACAGGGGTTGTTCCGGTGTTGTGTCCATTATATTTTTCCGGTGAATGTCAGGTTTTTTTACACTTTATAGTGTTTACCCGATAACGTCTGTTTTGATTGTACTTAAATTATTGTAAAATATAAACAAATTATCCGAGGTACAAAACTTGCTTAAATTTTAATATGTATACGAAAAAACCATTTAAATTAAGCACCTTGCTTCTGCTTACTTTTATGCTGTCAGCCATAAGTACGCTCTATGCCTATGAATCGCCTCTGCAGGCAACCATTGCCAAAGCTGAAACCGGTCTGATAGATGCCCAGCTGGAACTGGCTATTGCTTATGAACATGGTGAAGGAGTTGCCAGAGATCCGCAGAAGGCCGTAAACTGGTACTGTCGTGCTGCTCTAAAAGGCTCTGCAGATGCTCAACGCAACCTGGCCTGGATGTTTCTTAATGCCAGGGGTGTATCCAAAGATGAGGCGGTTGCTGTTCGCTGGTTCAGTGCAGCAGCCAAATCCGGCGATGATTTCTCAAAAAACATTCTGTCCCGTCTGGATACCGAACTTAAAACCAGCAAAACCGTTTGTGATACCAGCACTATTCCCATGTGGGAAACCCGTCAGTGCCGGGGTCAATGTCGTAAAATTGTTAAACAGGCCAGTGAAATTGCCCAGGGGTATAATATAGACCCCCGCCTGGTTCTGGCCGTTATTCAGCAGGAATCCCGTTTTAATGCCAGGGCTCGTTCTCATAAGGGTGCCATTGGACTGATGCAGTTGCTTCCTGAAACCGCCAGCCGTTTCGGCGTCAGCAATATCCATAATCCTGAACAGAACATTAAGGGCGGCGTACGTTATTTAAGCTGGCTGCTTAATGAATACCGTGGTGATGTCGCCCTGGCACTGGCCGGATACAATGCCGGTGAAAAAGCCGTCGATCGATATAAAGGTATTCCACCCTATAAGGAAACGCAAAATTACGTTAAACGTATTTTGAAAATCTACGGTAAAAAATACCACCCTTATGAAAAGTCGCTGTCCTTTAACAGCCATTTTAAATAATCCACCTTTTACCTGATATCTCATTTCAGGTTTGACACATTACGCCCTGTTTACTAATCTCAGTACATGAGTTTTAAAATATCAGCGCATACTGTTAAGGGGGTTCTGTATAGATTCTTCTCTGCAAGATTCATGAATATTAGTTATCTGATAATTTTATTTATACTGTTATTAATAAATCCATCTTTAGCCGATAATTCAATTATTAATACTATTTCCAGTCACGTAAAAACTCATCTTAATCTCTCCCATGAGGAAAAAACATGGTTAGTTCAGCATCCTGTCATTGAAGTGGGTATTGACCCGTCATTTGCCCCTTTTGAGTGGCTGGATAACAATCAGCAGCTTCAGGGAATGTCTGCAGATTACCTGACTCTGATACAGAATATTCTCAAAGTAAAGTTTAAAATCAAAAAAACGGTCAGCTGGCAGGAAACCCTTGATCTGGCAAAGGCCAATCGTCTGGATATGCTTTCAGATGCAAACAAAACCCCGGAACGAGAAAAGTATCTGCTGTTTTCTGAACCCTATATAGAGACTCCTATTGTTATTATAAATGATATTCAGAAAGGTTTTATAGGCAGTATCAGTTACCTGAAAGGTAAACGTGTGGTCCTTGAAAAAGGCTATTTTCTTAACGATTTAATAAAATCACATTACCCGGATATTAAAATTATTAATGTTGCAAATGGTTCAGAAGCACTCCAGTACCTGGATTATGGGCTGGCCGATGCTTATATCGGAGATGCTGTCTATAGCAACTATCTTATTCAGAAAAACAACCTGCTTAACCTGCGTATTTCTGGCCATACCGGTTATATCAATCAGCATCGCTTTGCCGTACCTAAGGAAAAAGCCGTTTTATTATCCATTTTGAAAAAAGCCTTAAAGCAGATTAGCAATAAACAAAAAGATCAGATCCTGTTTAAATGGCGAGGAATGCATATTCAGCAGGGTATTTCTCTTAGAAAACTCATTTATATTGGCATTGCCATTGCCCTGTTATTTGCCCTGTTCACCTATTGGCTATTTCGTCTAAAAAAAGAAATCCATCAGAGAAAGAAAATAGAACAGGCATTAATTGAAAGTGAAGCCCGTTTTCGAAATGTTTTCGAAGCCACTGATGCCATTGCAGTACAGGGGTATAATAAACACCGGGAGGTTATTTACTGGAATCCCGCCAGTGAACAGCTGTACGGTTATAGTAAAAACACAGCGCTTGGGAAAAAACTGGAAAATCTGATTATTCCGGATGAAATGCGTGAACCGGTTATACAGAAGATCAATGACTGGATTGATAATGGACATCCTATTCCCTCTGCCGAGTTGACACTTAAAAAATCAGATGGTAGTCCGGTTGATGTTTTCTCCAGTCATGTACTGCTTAAAAACAGCAACAATGAAGCTGAGCTGTACTGTATTGATATAGACATTAGTCTGCACAAAAAACAGGCCCGAAAAATTGAGTATCAGGCTTATTATGATACCTTAACCAATCTTCCCAACCGCTTTCTGGCACTGGATCGCCTGAACCAGTTACTCAATATGGCAGAACGAAACCAGCAAAAAATAGCGGTTTTATTTCTGGATCTGGATGATTTTAAAAAGGTCAATGATACCCTGGGACACGAATGCGGTGATCTATTATTAATAGAAGCGGCCACTCGCTTAAAGCGTATTATTCGCGCGAATGACACCATTGGACGGTTGGGCGGCGATGAATTTATTCTGCTTATTGGCGATCTGGACAGCACCAGTGATATCCAGGCCATTGCAGAAAATCTGTTAAAGCAGTTTCTTACCCCGTTTAAAATTGAATCCAGAGAAATAATACTGACTGCCAGTATAGGCATTGCACTTTACCCGGATGACGGTAAAGAAACTTCGGAACTATTACGCAATGCCGACTCCGCCATGTACCATGCCAAAAACAGGGGCAGGAATACGTTTTCCTATTTTACTAAAAAAATGAACCTGGATGCTTCCCGCCGACTGGAGCTGGAAGAACATATGCACGGCGCACTGGACAGAAATGAATTTGAGGTCTTCTATCAACCCAAAATCAATATTAATAATGGCAAACTCATTGGTGCCGAAGCCCTGTTGCGCTGGCATAATCCGACTTTGGGAAATATATCTCCTGTTGAATTTATTCCTGTCTGTGAGCAAACAGGCCTGATCATCCCCATTGGTCAGTTTGTTTTTCAACAGGCTGTAAAGCAGACGCTTGAGTGGCAGCAGCAATACATTAATGATTTTAATATTGCCATTAACCTGTCGCCCAGGCAGTTTCGTGATCCCGATCTGGTTGATTCTATATTCAGGATCCTTAAAAACAGCAATTTATCAGCCGATACTCTGGAACTTGAAATCACTGAAGGGGTTTTATTAAGCGGTCATAACTATATTAATGAAGCTTTAAACCGCATCAGCAACATTGGTATCAAACTGGCCATGGATGATTTTGGTACCGGTTACTCATCCCTGAGCTATTTACGTCGGTATCCATTTAATGTTCTGAAAATTGATCGCAGTTTTATTAAAGATATTGCCTCCGATTCAGCCGACAGGGAGCTGATTAATGCCGCCATTGCCATGGCGCACGGACTTAATTTAAAAGTGGTTGCAGAAGGGGTGGAAAGCAGTGAACAGTTAAAATATCTGCAGGCACTGGATTGTGACATAGCTCAGGGGTATTATTACAGCCAGCCGATTTGTGCTGATGACTTTACGCAACTCATTAAGGATAGTTTAAACTGACACTATGCCCCATCCAGTCACTATTATTTATCATGCCAACTGCCCTGACGGCTTTGGTGCAGCAGTAGCCGCCTGGCTGTTTTTTAAACAGCAGCCCGGTTACAAAAAAAAACACCTTAACTTTCATAAAGGTAAACACGGCTCTGCACCACCGGACTGTACCGATCATAGCGTTTATATTCTGGATTTCAGCTATAAACGTAAAGATATGCAGAAGCTTTGTCAGAGAGCACATAAAGTGATTCTGATTGATCACCATATCAGCGCTTATAAAGAACTAAACGATCTGCAAAAAACCCCCAATCTGTCACTGCATTTTGATATGCAGCAATCCGGCGCCGTTTTAAGCTGGAAATACTTTCACACAGATCCGGTACCAAAGTTGTTAAAGCATATTCAGGACAATGATCTCTGGCAGTTTAAACTTAACAACACCCGCACCATTATTTCAGCATTGATGTCCCATCCCCTGAAACGGAAGTTGTGGGCCTGCTGGTTAAAAGACAAACAGGCTCTGAAAAAATTACATGCTGAAGGGCTGATCCTTGAGCGCCACAAAAAGAAACAAATCATGAAATATAAACAGGCGGCATTTATGGGCAATATTGCCGGTTACACTGTACCGATTGTCAATGCCCCTTCCAGTATCGGCAGTGAATTGCTGAATCAGTTATCTGCAGGCTACCCTTTTGCCGCTGCTTATGAAGACAAGGCTGATCGCCGCTGCTGGCAGCTGCGTTCAGGCGGAGATAAAGCCGTCGATGTATCAGAAATTGCGGCCTTATTCGGCGGAGGCGGCCACCAGCAAGCCAGCGGTTTCAGTACCGGCCATGCGACTATTAACCTTAAGGCCCCTGTTAATGCTAAATAGTATTAAGGCCATCAGCCTCGGTATTGTCACTCTGCTGCTGTTTGAATTGCTTAACCAGCTTGTGGTTATTATGGCATCGGTTGGTTTTAACTATCTTATAAAAAGCCATCCTTCCCTGGCCTCCTGGTCACAGGTATTTACCTATTCAATTGCAGCACTGGGGCATTTTATCGTTATGCTCATAACTGGAATAGTAGTTACTATGGCTTCTATACCAAAAATGGCTATTTTAAATGCGGGACTGGCTGTTATTATCGGCAGCGGTATTTCCCTTTATCTTTCCCTGAGAGATGATATTTTCACTCCCATTGCTTTTATCTTTTTAATATCGGGACTATTGTTTGCATTTCTGGGCTGCCGGATCTGGCAACGGCGGGAAAACAGGAAGTAAGTCCCAGGTACGGTTATTCTGCCCATACCTGGGAAGGTGTTTCCGAAACGGCAGTTTTATTTAGCCGTTGGAATTTTCTTAACAACAACACGACCGTTCAGAGGCTGAACCGGACGATTATTAGGATGTTTAAGCGCATACTGGAAAGCTTCTAACTGCAGCTTGTTTACATTGGAACGGGTCTGTAACACAATCCATATCACCCCTTCTGTACAGGGTGGTGTAGTCAGAGAACCACTATAACGGAAGTAGTTTTTAACCACCTTGTCACGTTCAAATAATTCCAGATCACGAACGCCGGGACGTTTGGTTTCACCCACATTAAAGGGCATATTTTTTAATAAGGCATCCAGTGCGGTATTAGCTGGGCCTGGGCGGTAAAGCAGAGAAACTACGGCAATCTGATTATCTTCACTGACATGCACAAAGTGGGCTTCCAGGGGATACGAAGTACCGTCTATCCTGTGTTCGCTGGGGGTGTGAAAGTGAAACTGCTTGAGAAAATAAGGTTTTTCATCAATGGTGATTTTACCGCCGGAACGGATATTGACCTGAATGGTATGACCATTATTAACAATATTTTCCGGTACCAGCATATTATACTCAAAGCGAATACCTTTTAATTTTGAAGGTACCGCCGTACTGATATTGATAGGCGACTGGTTTTTACCTTCATGGCACATTCTGTACTCATCCGATAATAAGGCCCAGTATTTAGGCCCTGTTCTGTCCTGGTAAGACCACTTTGCATGTTCTGTTGCTTTCTCAACTCCAGCAGTCTCGGCTCCGGCGGCCTGCTCTTTGGCAACAGTCCATGCAGGTAAAGCAATAAGTGCTGATATCAGCAGAAAACCAAGTGGTTTTATGGCTGTTAGTTTCATATAAATTTCCTGTGATTGGTCAAAAGAATTAGTTCATTAGCGTTAACTATAAGTGAAAGCGGAGTGATTTTCATCCAAATTACCATAAATTTAAAATAAAAAAATAATTTTTAAAGGTAAGATACCTTTGCTTTCTGGAATTCTGTTCTATACTTAAGTTAATAACCAATCAAATTGCTTGGTTATTTTCACCACGAAACATGGACATAACGATGGAGAAAAGCAATGTACGACACAGTCAATATGGTACGCATTACCGGCTTAAACCCCGAGGAAATTGAAGAACGGGCTAAAGCCATTGGCATCCAGCTGACCGATGAACACTGGGACGCGATTAAGTTTATCAAAAACTTCTATGATTATCATGAAGATGAAGAGCTGGAAGTGCGGGATTTTAATAATGCCATTAAAGGAAAATACGCAGATAAAGGCGGTCTGCAGTACCTGTACCGGTTATTTCCCGATGGCCCGGTGGACACACTGACCCAGCTTGCAGGTATCAGCGAAATAAAAAATACCCGTAACCCGTCTATGGGTTCTGTGCAATAGGTTTTAACCAGACCAGTCCCAGCTGCCTCATCTGTTTTTCTATCCAGCGCACCCGGCTCTGGGTGTAGGCAGATGGATTAATAACCCTGTATCGATAAGGGTTAGGTAATACTGCGGCCAGCCGTGCGGCTTCATGAAAAGTTAACCGGGCTGCTGGTTTTTGAAAATAAGTCTGGCTGGCCGCTTCCACACCAAATATTCCCGGACCGAACTCTACGATATTCAGATAAACTTCCAGGATCCGCTGTTTACTGACCATTAACTCCAGAATAACCGTTAAGCCGGCTTCCAGTGCCTTACGTATCCAGCTTCTCCCCTCCCAGAAAAACAGATTTTTAATGGTTTGCTGACTAATGGTACTGGCACCTCGGACGGCTTTACCCTGTCCACTGGCAGAAACAACCTGTTAAATTGAGTTAAAATCAAAGCCCGAATGCCGGGGAAACAACTGATCTTCCGCGGCAATCACAGCCAGTTTCATTGGTGCAGAAATCCTGTCTCCATTAACCCAGTGCTGCTGTATTGTGACCGGAAAATTATTCGGCGGCATAATCTGCCGCTGCAGTTTCCACATCCAGACAGGCGGATTAAACAGATTTAAACTGCCAACCAGTATCAATGACAGCAGTAATAAAGCCGTAAACAGCAGCAACAGTTTTTTTAACAGCCCGTTAAATATTACTTTAAGTTTCAGATTAACCCCCCATTTTTCCGTTTTTTATTCAGCTTTTTTAGCTTTTAAGCAGTTATTCAGTATAACCCACAGCACCGCAAGTAACTGGCTGCAGGTACCGTGTTTACCGTAAATCATGACACAGATATTACAAATATGAAATTTTTATGACAAAGCACTTACAGGTTCTTTTTGTCATAAAGCTGTCACAATTGCTTCCTATAATGACAACCTGAATTTGTTCATAAATGGAAAAATAAAGATGCTTTTAAGAAAACCTGCTGTAAAACTTATTGCGGCCAGTATTCTGGCCACCACCATGGTCACTATGGCACAGGCCCGCGATCAGATAAAAATTGTTGGCTCTTCAACCGTTTATCCTTTTGCCAGCTCTGTTGCTGAAGAATTTGGAGCCACCACTAATAACCCAACGCCTGTGGTTGAGTCCACCGGTTCCGGCGGCGGCATGAAATTATTCTGTAAAGGCAATGGTTTAAATACACCGGACATTACCAATGCCTCACGCAGAATGAAAACCAAAGAGTTTAAACTGTGTGAAAAAAATGGTGTCACCGATATTACCGAAGCGGTGATTGGTTTTGACGGTATCGCTATCGCACAGAACAAACAGGACCAGCCTTTAAGCCTGACCAAAAAGCAGTTATTACTGGCGGTTGCTGAACAAGTACCTTCCAGAGACGGTAAGTCTCTGGTTAAAAATCCCTACAAAAACTGGAAGGAAATTGATTCCAGCCTGCCTGACAGAGAAATTATTATTTACGGCCCGCCCACCAGTTCCGGTACCCGTGATGCATTCGAAGATATGATTATGAAAGCACAAACCAAAAAAATGGATGTTTATACGTCTTTGTATAAAAAAGACAAGGTTAAAAACAGGGGCTACAGAAAATATCATAAAGTCAGACAGGACGGTGTTTATGTGCCTTCCGGTGAAAATGATAACTTGATTGTTCAGAAACTGGAAAAGAATCCTAAAGCCATTGGTATTTTCGGCTACAGCTTTCTGATGGAAAACGATGACAAAATCGCCGCAGCAAAAGTTGAAGGGGTATTACCTGACCCGACTACCATTTCCAGCGGTCAATATCCGATTTCACGTTCCCTGTTTTTCTATGTAAAAAATTCTCATAGAAAAGAAGTACCGGCCATCGACAAGTATGTTGAAATGTTTATGCAGGAAGACATGATTGGTCCTGACGGTATTTTATCTGAAATCGGCCTGATCCCCTTACCGGATGAACGCCGCTCTGCTATCAGAGCCAGTGTTTTAAAACACACTAAACTGACTTTGGACGACCTGGCTAAAAAATAACCTTTAAGCCAGCATTGATAATGGATTATCAAAGGCCTTCTTCCCTGACGGGAAGAGGGCTTTCCATATTATCGTGAATAAATTTATTATATAACTGGAGTGTCTCTTGAGACCCTTTGAACTTAAAAAAAGACACAGCGGACTAAAAGAAAAAGTAATTCGTTTTCTGCTGGTTTCTGCTGCAGTCGTCTCCATTCTGACCACCTTTGGGGTGCTGTTTTCGATCCTGTTTGAAGCCATAGAATTTTTCCAGATGCGCAGCTTCTGGTACTTTATTACCGGAACAGAATGGTCACCCGGTGTGGCTGACAGCAAGTTCGGTGCCCTGCCTATCTTTTCCGGCACCTTTGTTATTACCATTATTGCCATGTCGGTTGCACTGCCTGTCGGCCTGGGCAGTGCTATATTTTTAAGTGAGTACGCCTCCCCTTTTATGCGTGACCACCTGAAACCCCTGCTGGAGATCCTGGCCGGGATCCCAACAGTAGTCTATGGTTTTTTTGCCGCCATTACCGTTGCGCCTGCCATTGTCCATTTTTTTGGCCTGTTCGGCATTCACGCTTCTTTTAACAGCGCCCTGGCCAGCGGTGTCGTTATGGGCATTATGATTATTCCGGTTATTTCATCTTTAAGTGATGATGTTATCCGTGCGGTACCCGATTCTCAGCGTAAGGCCTCTCTGGCTCTGGGCATGACCACCAGTGAAACCATCAAATCCATTGTTATTCCCTCTGCCTTACCCGGTATTATATCCGCCACCCTGTTAGGCCTTTCCAAGGCTCTGGGGGAAACCATGATTGTAGTGATGGCCGCCGGTCTGCGCCCCAACCTGTCCTGGAATGCACTGGAAGACATGACTACGGTTACTGTGCGTATTGTAGATGCCCTGGTGGGTGATCATGAATTTAATTCTCCTGATACGCTGTCTGCATTTGCCCTGGGGCTGATTCTGTTTATAGTAACCCTGGTACTGAATGTTATCTCTTTAAGCCTGATCCGTAAGTTTAAGGAAAAATACAAGATAAATACCCTATGAATACTTCTAAAAATAACACTGCTCAAGCTGATAAGGGCGGCAAACAATCTGCCCGGAATCATCCATTTTATGATCCAACCCTGAAAAGTCGTCATGTGAGATCGAAACTTTTTAAGCTGTTTACCTTTTTATCCATCACTTTTGCCATCAGTTTTTTACTGTTTTTTCTGGGTGATATGATCATTAAGGGGCTGCCGGCTTTTAAACAGACCTATATTGAAGTTGATGTCACCTATAATGATAAAACCATAAAGTCCACCCGTCGGGCCATTGATAAAAAATACCGTAAGGTGGTCAGCCGTGCCTGGTTAAGAAACATTCCCCGTCTGGTGAAACAGAACCCGGCTTTAATGGGTACGACCCAGCCGACCTGGGTACTGGCTAACAGCCAGGTTGACCAGTATCTGAAAGGCCATCACTATAAACTTAAAGATAAATACCGCAAGCTGATTGATACCATGAACCAGGACGGAAAGGTTGAAATGCGCTTTAATAAAATCTTTTTTACCCATGGTGATTCCAAGATACCTGAAAACTCCGGCTTTAAGTCAGCCATTGTCGGTTCGGTACTGACCCTGATAGTCACCATGGTGGTGGCTTTTCCCCTGGGAGTCATGACCGCTGTCTATCTGGAAGAATTTGCTGATGACAATCGCTGGACACAGTTAATTGAAGTCAATATCAACAACCTGGCGGCTATTCCCTCTATTTTATTTGGTCTGCTGGGGCTGGCAGTGTTTATCAATCTTTTCGGTATGCCCCGCAGTTCGCCGCTGGTGGGTGGTCTGACACTGGCTCTGATGACTCTGCCCATTATTATTGTCAGCTCCCGGGCGGCTCTGCGCAGTGTACCGGACAGTATTCGTCAGGCAGGCTATGGTCTGGGGCTGACACGAGTGCAGGTGGTTCAGGATCATGTTCTGCCCCTGGCTTTTCCCGGTATTATGACTGGTTCTATTATCGGTCTGGCCCAGGCCATGGGTGAAACGGCACCGCTGATTATTATCGGCATGATTGCCTTTATTCCCGATGCACCAGGCTCAATTTTTGAAGCCGCCACCGTTATGCCGGCACAGATATTCACCTGGGCGGGCATGCCCGAGCGGGCTTATATTGAACGCACCGCAGCCGGTATTATGGTATTAATCAGCATACTGATTACACTTAATGCCCTGGCAATTTATTTACGCAAAAAATTTGAAGTTAAATGGTAACCATTCAGAAACTCAGCATTAAACAATGTGATACGTTGTTAAGAGTTCTGTTCAGTTAAACAGGTTTATTAATGAAAAAAAATTTAAAAACAAAAGTTTCTGTTAAAGATCTCAATCTATACTACGGGGATAACCAGGCCCTGCATGGTATTACCATGGATATTTATGAAAACCAGATAACCGCTCTTATCGGGCCTTCCGGGTGCGGTAAGTCAACTTTTTTACGCTGTCTGAACCGCATGAATGACTTAATCAATAGTGTCCGTATTGAAGGTAATATTATTATTGATAAAAAAAATATCTATGATCGGGATGTAGACGAAGTCGCCGTCAGAAAACGGGTCGGCATGGTGTTCCAGCAGCCTAATCCGTTTCCCAAATCCATCTATGATAATGTTGCCTATGCCCCCTTAAAACACGGCATTGTTAAAAAAGGGCCGGCCTGTGATGAGCTGGTGGAAAAATCCCTTATTCAGGCAGGTTTATGGAACGAGGTTAAAGATAAGTTATCTGAACCCGGCACCTCGTTATCCGGAGGACAACAGCAGCGCTTATGTATTGCCCGAACCATTGCGGTACAGCCTGACGTTATTCTTATGGATGAACCCACATCTGCGCTGGATCCTATTTCAACAGAAAAAATTGAAGCACTGATGCTGGAACTGAAGAAGGATTATACCATTATTATTGTCACCCATAATATGCAGCAGGCCGGACGAGTCGCCGATATGACCGCATTTTTTCATATGGGCGACTTAATTGAATACGATGATACGGAAACCATATTTATTAATCCGACATTGAAGAAAACCGAAGATTATATTACTGGAAGGTATGGATAATGTTAGCCATAGAAAAAGAAAAACTGAAACTTGTTAAAAAAGAGATTAAATCGCTTGGCCAGACTACCCTGGATATCAATGAGCAGATCCTGGTGGCTCTGGAACATTGCCGGCCCTGTAAGCTCAGAGATATAAAAAAAATACCCAAACAGCAACGCTATAAAAAAATTGATGCCATTGATAATATGATCATCAATATTTTTGCACTTTATACGCCTGAGGCCAGAGATCTGCGTCAACTGGTAGCCTTTTTAAAAATAACCAATGAATACGATCGGATTATCAACAGTGCACATTCCTTTATCCGGGATTTTCCTAATGCCCTGTCTGATGACATTGACCAGGACTTTATCCTGGAATATGCCGTACCTTTGCAGAAATCTTCTGTCACGGCACTAGAAAATGCCCTGTTATTACTGGACCTGGATGATAAGGAGTCCGTCAATGAGCATTATAAAATTGTCGTGGTAGAAGAAAGCAAAAATGATGAGCTGTATAAAATTATTGAAAAAAGCCTGCTTAAAAAGACCAATGAAGATTTACACCTCTCCAGAGAATACCAGGACATTATGGCCGCCCTGCGCCGACTGGAAAAAATCGCCGACCGGGCCCTGAGTATTGCTTCTTTAATGCATTATGCTAAAGTCGGAGGAGAAATCAATAAAGTTCAATTATTAAGTAAGGATGATAAGTACTGAGGGGGGAACGCATTCCGTAAACCCGGATACTGTCATCTGAACTGACAGGAGCATAACTTAATGGCAATTCACTGGTATCCGGGCCATATGCATAAAGCCAATAAAGAGATCAGGGAGACTCTGTCTGCCATTGATCTGATTATTGAAGTGCTTGATGCCCGTATCCCCTACAGCAGCCAGAATCCTCTGCTCTCAACCATCCGTGGTAACAAACCCTGTATCAAGGTACTGACCAAAAGCGATCTGGCTGATCCGGATCTGACCCGTCAATGGCAGAACTGGCTGGAACAGGAACAGGGGGTTAAAACCCTGTCCCTGACCACAGAGCATCCCGAACAGATGCGCCAGTTAATTGATCTGTGCAAAAAAATGATGCTTAACCGTCCGGGTAAACGGGAACTCATCAATACCATGATTATGGGCATTCCCAATGTCGGCAAATCCAGTTTAATTAATATTCTGGCAGGAAAAACCATTGCTAAAACCGGCAACGAACCCGCCGTCACCAAAGCTCAACAGCGTATTAAACTGGAGGGCGGCATCAATCTGCTGGATACACCCGGAGTATTATGGCCCAAAGTTGAAAACGAGCCCAGTATGTATCGGCTGGCCGTTTCCGGAGCTGTAAAAGACACGGCGTTTGAATACGATGATATTGCATTTTTCGCAGCCGAATATTTAATATCAGCCTATCCTGAAGCACTCATGGAACGCTTTAAACTGGATACTGCCCCCAATAACGAGCTGGAACTGATTGAAGCCATTGGCCGCAAACGCGGTTGTCTGCGCGGCGGCGGGCAGGTGGATTTAAATAAAGCCAGCAAGATACTGCTGACTGAACTGCGTGCCGGTCAGATTGGGCGTATCAGCCTTGAAACACCAAAAATAATTGAACAGGAGTTAATTGTTCTAAAACAGCGACAGGAACAGATGCAATCAGAAAAAACGACAAAGAAAAAACACCGCAGGAAAAAAAGAAAATAACAACAGGAGTCATTATGGAACGCCCCCTTGTCTATATTATTGATGATGAACCCGACATCAGAGAACTTATTCAGGAACTTCTAAGTGAGAATTATCAAACAGAAGCATTTGAGTCTGGTTTACCGGCCCTGGAAAAGTTTAAACAGCAACAGCCGGACATTGTACTTCTGGATCTGAATCTGCCTGAACAGGATGGTTTTTTCATCTGTGACCGTATCAGGGAACTTGACCCTGAACAACAGACCACCATTATTGTAATTACCGGCTTCGAATCAACAGAAGAAAGAATAAAAAGTTATGAAGCTGGCTGTGATGATTACCTGGTTAAACCCTTTATCTCTAAAGAACTGCTGGCCAAAGTTGATAAAGTAAAACACTACCGGAACAAAAAACTGGATTTACAAACCCAGCATTCTATTGCCCGGGATATGGCCTTCCAGGCAATGACTGAGGCCTCTCAATACGGTATTGTTCTGCAGTTTATTAAACAGACCTTTGCCACGCACAATGAAACAGAACTGGCTGAAGCTATATTTCAGACCCTCAATCAGCTTGATTTATCAGCCTGTATACAGTTAAGAATGGATCATTCCAATCTAAACCTGCGCAGTCCAGACCAGCCCTGCAGCCCGATTGAAGAAGAAATTTTTGAATTATTATCCCAGCGCGGACGTATTTTTGATTTTCATAACAAAACCATCTTCAACGACAGACATGCCTCTATCCTTATTAAAAACATGCCAGTTGATGATGAAATCATGTACGGTCGTTTTCGGGATATTATTGCCGCTATTGTAGAAGGTGTTGAATCCAGGCTGCTTGATTTTAGCCGCAAGGCGGCTCTGGTTCAGGTTATGAACAATATTCGTTCAACTATGACCGTACTGGAAAAACAGTTTCGGGAACATGAAACGGCTACAACTGAAGTTATGGATCGTTTAATGATGGAAATGGAAAGCGGTTTTCAATTCCTGGATCTGTCCGATGAACAGGAGGCTTTTTTTATGGGATTGATTGAACACAGTATGAAAAGCCTGGTGGCTCTGTATATGAATGGTCGGGATATTGATGATCAGTTCAGTGCCATCTGTAATGAACTGTCTGATGCATTAAGTGACAGTTAATACTCACTCTATCCCTCCCGGGGAACGCGGGCATCCTGCCCGCCTTTTATTTAGGTTAAAGTTTACACATGACTATGATACTGCGCCGGTGTTTTAGAATCCGCTATATTATCCGGCCCGGCCTGAAAAGCCTGTTCCTGGGCATTGAGTATGGCCTGCCAGAAGGCCTGTGCCGTTAGCTGAATATCATCATGGTTCTGCCAGCGGAACAGGCTGTTATCCTCAGAACCGTTGCTGCCGCAATATTCCAGGTAATTAAAAAACAGCTCTGCCATGCGTTTGGTTTCCCAGGGCACCGCTTTACCCTTTTCATGTTCATTAATTTCCTGAGCCAGCTGGTAATGGAATTCCTTAAAATCAATATCCAGATCAAAGCGGTCATTAATAATAATACCGCATAAAGGCTCTGACCACTGACGATGGAAACGGCAGATACCGCAATTATCACTGATCAGCTCATACACCATGCGTTCGACATTTTTACGCCCCAGATCATCCGGGGTAGTAAAGCCGCCCCCGTAAAAGACATAATATTTACCCATTAAAGGCATGGGGCTGCCCATACCGGGTACCCAGTACTGGTTTGGTACCATATGGCCATTGTCAGCATGGGAAAGAAATACCGCCCGTTCCAGTGGTTCCGTGTCCGGATACTGTTCATTTAAGTCATACGCCGCCAGACGAATACCTTTACGAAAAACGGCTGCACGCTCATCAAACAGGATGGCATTAATTAACTTAATAGCAAACTGCGCGTTACGCATACTGTCCTTCACCAGATCAAATTCTTTAGTATCCGCAGTAAACTGCTGAAACTTCATTTCTGACTTATCAGGAAAACCGAATTTATCCGCCGGGATCAGATCATGTGCAACACATTCCATAATCCAGGCCAGAGTACCGCCAACCTGAATCGCGTCCATACCCATAGCATCCGCATGGTCATTTAAAATTTCAGCTGCTCTCTGGTCAAAAACACCACATTGAGGCCCCAGAGCATGGTAGGGCTCATAATCTTTTTTATACTTGCCATTAAGTTTTTTACAGGCGGTAGCACAGGGCTCACCACAATGATCAAAGTTTTTGGTTTCTATGGTTTCTTCATTATATTGCTTCAGATAATGATCAACGATAAAGTCCTTATGCTGCTTCAGTCGTTCCTCATTACTGGCGGAGGTACTGCGATAGTTAAAGGTCATCAGCATATCGCCAATATTATGCAGGTTGGCACCAAAGGTTCCGCCGGTTTTAATTTTAGGATCATAGTAATATTTTACAGTAGCGGCTTTATCCACCTTAACCCCTTTATTACCGAAATGTTCAGTAAAATAAACATCCGTATCTCTGGCTTTCGGCTTATAAGGATCCACCCAGTCACCGCCAAACAGACAGCCGACAATATTATGCTGATGAAACAGACGACTGCCCATGCCGCCCCGTCCACACCAGTCAACCACTGCGGTAAACTTGCCTTTTTTTACCGTGGTGGAAGCAATTGTCCCTTCATTAGTCAGTTCACCAGCCGGTCCGACCACAAAGGCCCGTACCCGTCTTTTATCATATTCATCCGCCCAGCGGTCAAAAATAGCGTGCTGCAGCGCATAAATACCAATAACCTCTTCACCATCATAATCTTCTGCACTGGTTTTATAGCCCTTCCAGACCTGCTGATAATCTTCAAAAGGCTCCAGGCGTACTGATATATTATCACCGTCATTATTAAGCAGCAGCACACTGGGTTTTTCACATCGGCCCGACAGACAAACGTAATTAACCCCTACATGCTGGAAGGTATAAGCGGCACCGCCCATGGAAGAGATATAAAAACTTTCCCATTGCGGGCTGTAACCACAGAAAACCATACGTCTGGAACCCGGTATAGAACTACTGGCTAACAGGCCTTCACCAAAAGTAAATACCTCCGGGTTTTCCTTATAACGTTTCCAGCCGTAATCCACCGGCCCCAGAATTTTATCTTCTTTGGTAATTTCCTTAACCTGCCACTGGGCCGTATTCAGATCCACCAGCAATTCTTTTTGAATAAAGGGTACAGACATTTATTTTCTCCACTTATTCTTCAATACAAATCTGTTTCTCAAGTACAGCACGAAATGTTTTTATAATCAACATGCTGATGAATAAAGTCAGTATTGCCAGCAAAATTATGGCAATTATGGAAAACACAATATTCTGAGTATGCTGATACATCACCATGGTAGCAATACTGATGGCCGCCAGAGGAAACGAATACGCCCACCAGGATAAAAAGAAATCCAGTTTGGAAAACTTACGATATTGGGTAAATACCAGTAAAGTAAAAAACAGACCTGAAAAATACAGGATTCTGGCAAAATTATCCATCTCACCCGTTAATTTAAGATAGGATAAAAAACCAACAGCAGGTGGAGCTATCAAAATAAAGAAAGTGGGTATTAATTTACCTGGCAAGGCAGGGTGAAAAATAATACGATAAAAAATAATGGTCAGCAGTACTGGCCAGAAAAGCACACCAATACTGAAAAAGAACCAGGAAATATCACTGTATCCCAGAGGAACACCGGCAACAGGCACCAGAATATTACCCACAATAGGAATAAACCAGGCCGGATTCATATGATTAATCTCAAAATAATCATGATTAATCCAGGCACTCATTACAAACAGAGTAAACCCCAGATGCATAATAGCACCAATAGCCCATAAGGCATGAGCCAGAGGCAGGTCATTATGCAGCATACAGATAGACAGCAATAACAGACTAATGGATACTGTTGGAAAAAAACTGATTTTAATGGGGTGATGAAACTCTTTAATAACCGCCTCTTTTTCCTTAACCAGTTTAAACAGATATACCATCAGGATAGAGATAAACAAAAGCAAGGTGGTAAAGGATAAAATCATGGATACACCAGGCTCCAGATGATAAATACTTTCTGCCCTGGTAATTGCAATACTGAAACCAGCCATACCCATAACCGAAGAAAAAAATGATACTGGAAAATTTGCCAGCCTTGATAAATTTTGTTGCATTTTAATGCTCCTTATATCCCATTAACCGAAAGAATAAAGAAAATCAGAAGTTCTCTCAGTGACTTTATCACCGGACAGCAGTAAAGATTGTAATTTACTGAGTGAAAAATTAAGATGTAAAAAACAGTCTTATATACGAGGACAATATGACAGTACAGTTTTTAATTGGTGGTAATGAACAGACCCAGGTCCATTTTTCAGCTAAAACAGCCAATCGTCATGGAATGATTGCCGGTGCCACTGGAACCGGTAAAACCATTACCCTGCAGATACTGGCTGAAAACTTTTCCCGCATCGGGGTACCGGTATTTCTGGCTGATGTTAAAGGTGATTTATCCGGCCTGGCCAGTGCCGGGAAAATGAATAAAAAAATTCAGTCCCGTATTGATACCATAAAAATTGAAAACTTCAGTAATCACGCCAGCCCGGTACTGTTCTGGGATCTGTTCGGCAAAAAAGGCCATCCCGTACACACCACTATTTCAGAAATGGGTCCTCTGTTATTATCTAACCTGTTAGAACTCAATGAAGTTCAGACCGGAATTTTATACTCAGCCTTTGCCATTGCCGATGATAACGGTATGTTATTACTGGATCTGAAAGATCTGCGCAGTATGTTGAACTGGATGGGTGAGCACGCCAAAGAACTGTCCATCGAATACGGCAATATCAGCGCCTCCAGCATTGGTGCCATTCAACGTCGTCTGATGATCCTCGAACAGCAGGGTGCTGAAAAACTGTTTGCCGAGCCGGCACTGCAGTTATCCGACCTGATGATCACCGATTTTTCCGGTCAGGGCGTGATCAGTATTATGGATGTCACCAAATTACTGCAAAAATCACCTCGAGTCTATGCTTCTTTCCTTATCTGGCTGCTGGCTGAACTGTACGAACAGTTACCGGAAGTCGGTGATGCTGAAAAACCCAAAATGGTGCTGTTTTTTGATGAAGCCCATTTGTTATTTGATCGGGCCCCCCGCTCACTGATTGACAAAATAGAACAGGTAGTACGCCTGATCCGTTCCAAAGGTGTCGGTATTTATTTTATCAGCCAGAGCCCCCTGGATATTCCAGAAGACATTATGGGCCAGCTGGGCACAAAAATTCAGCATGCCCTGCGTGCCTTTACCCCCAAGGAAAAGAAAACCGTTAAACTGGTGGCTGAAACCTTTAGAGAAAACCCCGGTCTGGATACCAGAAAAGCCATTACTGAACTGAAAACCGGCGAAGCCCTGGTCTCCGTACTGGATGATAACGGCTCACCAACACCGGTAGAACGGGCTTTAATCTGCCCGCCAGCTTCCCGTATCGGGCTGCTGAAAAAAGCAGAGCGTGATGAAATAATTAACCGCTCCCCACTCAAAGGCCGTTATGAACAACTGATAGACCGTGAATCGGCTTATGAAATTCTAAAAAAACGTGCCGAGAAAGAACGCCAGCTGGAACAACAGGCCCAGCAGGCCGAAGCGGAAGCAAAAGCACGTGCCAAAGCAGAAAAAGCCGCTGCCAGAACCAGCAAAAGCCGCTCATCCGGCCGCCAGAGACAAAGCTATGCCGAGTCCATTACCAAAAGCGTATTACGTTCAGTCGGCAGCTCCCTGGGCAGACAGATTGTCCGCGGGATTATGAAAACCTTATTGGGGAAATAACAGGTCATTTACCTGCCTGAGAAAAGGTGTACGGAAATATTAGACCACATCACAAGTAGCTGGCTCAAAAATTAGATACCCATTATTGAACTTTGCTTACAATGCGCATAATTATTTTGAGAGTTGCAATTATGAAAGCTTTCGATATTAAAGCACCTAAAAAACCAGCCACTCTTTCTATAAACAGCGACTTACTTGCAAAAGCGCGTGAAATGAATATTAATTTTTCAGCCACACTTGAGAACGAACTGGCCAGGCAGATAAAAATTAAGCAAAGAGAACAATGGCTCGAAGAAAATGCCAAAGCCATTCAGACTTATAACGATTTTGTTGAGAACAAAGGGGTTTTTAGTGACGGTATCAGAAATTTCTAATGAGCCAGTTTACCGTTTATAAAAACAAAAATCCCAGAATCAGAAAAACTTTGCCCGGTTATAGAAATTAACGGCACCAAATATGCATCTCTCATCCAACAAATGACCGGTATAGAGAGGGCTTTATTAGGTAGCGCAGTTACCAATATTTCTGACTATAGATCTGAATTTATTGATGCCATTGATCTAATTATTTCTGGCATCTAACGATTAAATCACATACCAAGAAAGTATGGATAAATAGCGGAATGCCGATTTTTGTGGGCAAGTGAAATAATTTGCCAGTGATTTCAGGCTTCACTTTCTTTCGTCCTTAATATACATAACAGAGTTGTTTTTTCTCATTTCAACTTTAAATAAATCACTTACCCTGATAATGTCGCTTAATTTTTTATACCCATAATTTACTGGTGAAAATGAGCTGTTGTTTGATATATACTGCCCAACTCTTCCTAAATGAGACCAACCATCATCCTCAATGGTCTGTTCAACAGCAGTTCTAAGTAACTTAACAAGACCAGAGTCTTTTCTTAATTCATTTCGGGATAATTTCTTGTTACTGGAGCTATTGCATTCAGTTTCACCGGTTCCTGATACATCATCATTTTCGACTAGTTTTTCTGTAAAAATAAATTGTGAACAGGCTTTAATAAAAGGCAAAGGTGTTTTTTTCTCCCCAAACCCAAAGACTTTAAGACCATTAGCCAAAATCCTCATCACTAATGGCGTAAAATCACTATCACTGGTCATTAATGCAAAAGCATCAATCTGTTGGCTATATAACAAATCCATTGCATCTATAATCATTGCTGCATCGGTTGCATTTTTTCCCGTGGTATAAGCAAATTGCTGAACCGGAATAATTGCAAAAGGATGTAACTTTTCTTCCCAGCCTTGTAATTGAGGACTTTTCCAATTCCCGTATGCTTTACGGATATTAACCACCCCGTATTTTGCAAGTTCATTTATAACGCCATCAATTGCTTTTGCGCTTACATTATCACAATCAATAAGCAGTGCTATTTTGTTGTCTTTTTCCATATTTGTCCTTGTTATGGGTACACGGTAGTTAAAATCCAGTTATAAAATCAGGCTGAGGAGGCGCTCTGTCTCTCAAACCAGGCGGCATATAATGCCGGTAAAAACAGTAAGGTCAGTAAGGTAGCCACAATCAGGCCGCCCATAATTGCGATGGCCATGGGTCCCCAGAAGGTACTGAAGGACAGTGGGATCATGGCCAGTACTGAGGCTGCAGCGGTCAGAAATATCGGTCTTAGGCGGCGTACAGTGGCTTCTATAATGGCTTCTTTCAGACTTGCTCCCTCTTTTCTGTCCCGTTCTATCTGATCCACCAGGATCACCGAATTGCGCATAATCATGCCTGACAGGGCAATAACGCCGAGATTGGCCACAAAACCATAAGGTGCCTGAAAAATCAGTAGA